>JAUVLX010000039.1 GCA_030600525.1 Desulfobulbus sp.
CTAGACCTGGTGGACAATGCAGTACTGTTTGAACGCTTTGGCCTTCCAGGACAAAAGGTCTATACCGATATCCGCAGCGCCTTGGGCAAAGATCTGCATTATTTTTCCACCATGGTTATAAGAAAAAAACAGATACAGGTAAAACAATGACAGCACAGGAAAATGCAACCACTCAACCCCCTTCTCGCCCTGTTGTTTTTCTAGGTGCAGGCCCAGGTGATCCGGAATTAATAACCCTCAAAGGACGTCGCCTGCTCGACCAGGCAGACCTAATTATTTATGCAGGCAGTCTGGTGAACAAGGAACTGCTGACCGGCGTACAGGGTGAGTGTTTTGACAGTGCGGGAATGGATCTTGAGCAAATCCTGAAACACATCGTAAAAGGCTACCGTAAAGGACAGAAAGTTGTCCGCCTCCACACCGGCGATCCTGCAATCTATGGGGCTATTCGTGAACAGATGCAGTGGCTTGACAGAGAAGAGATTCCTTACGAGGTTGTTCCTGGAGTCAGCTCAGCCTTTGCCACTGCAGCAACCTTAAAAAAAGAACTGACCGTGCCAGAGGTGACGCAGACAATCATCCTCACTCGCCAGGCAGGACGAACCCCGGTACCGGAAAGGGAATCACTCCGCAACCTCGCAAAAGCACAGGCCACCATGTGTATTTTTCTCAGCGTTTCCATGATGGACAAGGTTGCCGCCGATCTCATTGCCGGAGGCTACACGCCAGAAACGCCGATAGCTGTGGTTGAAAAGGCCAGCTGGCCCGAAGAAAAGAAACTGATCGGAACCCTGGCAGACATTGTTGAAAAAATTAAGGCTTCCGGCATCAAAAAAACGGCCATGATCATTGTCGGTCCGGCCCTGGATATGGAGAGCACCATTGCCTCAAAGCTCTACGACACCAAGTTCAAGCACGAATACCGGTAGCACTCAGCAACCCGTTGCAATGAAATATGCCATATTAGCCATAACCAGGGGTGCTACCTTGCTCGGCGAGCAGCTTGCAGGACAACTCAAAGCCGATTTTTTCCCCTGCAAAGGAAAACTACGCACCACCCTGGAAACTGTCTGGACCGAGTACAACGGCATCATCTGCATCATGGCCACCGGTATTGTGGTCCGCACTGTTGCCCCGTTACTCAAAGACAAACGCAAGGATCCGGCGGTGGTGGTCTGCGACGAACAAGGTAAATTTGCGGTTTCACTCCTGTCCGGTCACATTGGCGGAGCTAATGCCCTGGCTGATAGGATAGCAGGAATAACGGGTGGTCAGGCAGTGATAACCACGGCCTCCGATGTCTTGGGCAAAACCGCCCTTGACCTCTGGTGCCGAGATCTGGGTCTGGAGATCGGGAACAAAACCATCTTCACCAAAAAGATGGGGAAACTTGTTGATACCGGCTCCCTCAAGGTATACAGCAAGTACCCTTTGCCCCAGCTCCCTCCAGACCTGATAAAAACAGAAACCGTGGAATCAGCGGACCTCATCATAACCAGCCTTGCCATTATGAAGACAGACGCGGCCTTACTCCACCCCAAAGCGTTGGTTTTCGGTATCGGCTGTAAAAGGGGTACCCCTGCAGCAGTCATCACAGAATGTATCGAATCTACCTGCACCGAGCACAACCTTGCACTCCAATCCATTGCACGCCTCGCATCCATCACTTTAAAACAAGATGAAGACGGACTCCTTGCCGCAGCAGCTGCCAGGCAACTGGACCTTTCTTTTTTCACCAGCGAGGAACTCAACACAGTTCCCGGAATAACAGCTTCTCCCACGGTCCTGCGAGTAACCGGTGCCAAGGCTGTTGCTGAACCTGCGGCGATCCTGGCAGCAGGCGCGACATCATTGCTCGTCAGCAAAATGAAATGGCAGGGAGCAACTACGGCTGTGGCTGAAATACCCACCCCTTTTAACGATATATTAATAAGGAAATAATTAAACGATATGGCGCACTCAACACCGGAAAACCAACCAACACTCTCTGTTGTCGGACTTGGCCCAGGAGCTCATGACCTGATGGCTCCCAGAGCTAAAAAAGCTATAACCACTGCTGATGTCGTCATTGGCTATCGTACCTACCTGGATCTGGTGCAAGACTGTATTCCACCCAAAGCAGAAGTTATTTCCTCTTCAATGATGCAGGAAATCGACCGCTGTCGCAAGGCTTTGGAGCTCGCTGAAGCAGGGAAAAAGGTGGCGCTCGTTTGTGGCGGTGATCCTGGCATTTATGCTCTTGCAGGCCTGGTCTTTGAACTAGCCAAGGCAGTGGACACTCAAGTCAAGATTGAGGTTATTCCAGGTATTGCAGCAATCAACGGGTGCGCAGCCATTTTAGGCGCGCCGCTCATGCATGATTTTGCGGCCATCAGTCTTTCCGATCTCATGACGCCCTGGGAAGTCATTGAAAAGCGCCTCCAGGCTGCGGCATCTGCAGATTTTGTAACAGCGATCTATAATCCAAAATCCAAAAAAAGAACCAGCCAGATTGTGCGTGCCCAGAAAATATTTCTGGAACATCAAGACCCCAACACGCCAGTGGGTATTGTGCAGGGGGCTTCAAGAGAAAATGAATCAGTAGTGCTTACCACGCTTGCAGACATGCTGGAAAAAGAAATCGGGATGCAAACCACGGTTATCATCGGTAACTCGCAGACCTTTCTCTGGAAAGATAAAATGATTACCCCACGGGGATACAGCAAAAAATATGGATTATAACGTATCATGACCACGGGGAAAAAATTTAACCCCAAAAAGATTCATAAACTGACCGATCCCGAAAGGAAAGCCTTTCAGGACCCCGATCTGATATGGGATACACTGGACCTTACCGCCCCTGAGGTGCTAATTGATATTGGTGCAGGTGCTGGTTTCTTTGCCATGCCTTTTAGTGACAAGATCCCTGAAGCGACCGTCTATGCTTGTGACACCGCTCCAGAGCTGACAGGTTGGATGGAGGAAAACATACCGGCTACCTATGAAGGGAGAATTCGCGTTATCCGTTCTGAAGAGAACAGCGTACCCCTTGCCAGCGGTATAGCTGACCTGGTCTATATGATCAATCTCCACCACGAACTCGATGTGCCTCTGACCATGCTCGAGGAAAACTGGCGTCTCCTCAAGCCAGGGGGTTGCATTCTGATCATTGACTGGAAAAAAGAAGAGACTCCCATGGGGCCGCCTGTATCGATCCGGATCGCCCAGAAGACGGTCAGTGAACAACTGCAGCAGACAGATTTCCAAATGGTCACCGAACATGACCTCCTGGAGTACCATTATTTCGTTACTGCCAGGAAACCACGTCCCTGATATTACGCTTTGTAATGCATTATCTTTGATAAAGTCGGCCGTCTCTTGCGGTAGCCGATTTTATCAACCCATTACACTTCCCTTCCCGCCTCCTTGGTTTTGCATTGGGTAATTTACTGTTTTTTCTCTAAGAAGTCCCACGTTGTTCCCTTGAAAATTATGCTTTTGTTCATATGTTTGAAATAAGATAAAGCCAAACCTGCCGGAAGACAGGGACGGAAAGCCACGGCTATTTTTATGTCCAGCTTATACTGTTTTCAAACTTTAGCTTGAAATTGGATCATACATTTGATGAATGAATCCATTGAAATTATTGGCACTGAATCTTTAGGGGTTCGAGGTCTGAGTTGTTTTGTCAAAACGAAAAACCGCAAAATTCTCATCGATCCCGGTGTGGCCTTGGGCTATATCCGCCACGGTTTACTTCCCCACCCCATCCAAATAGCAGAAGGCGAACGAGTACGAAGACGCATCATTGGAGCCCTGGCCGAAGCAACTGATGTTGTATTCAGTCATTTCCATGGAGACCACATCCCTTTTAAAGAAGCAAATTGCTACCAACTGGCAATACGAGACCTTCCTGTAAATTTTCCCAACCTCTGCTGTTGGAGTAAATCAATTGACTCACACCAAGGAAAAATAGAACAGCGTGGCCAAAATTTAAGAGACATCTTGGGGAAAAATTTTCATGTGGCTGAGTCACTTTCAGATGGCCCATTGACCTTTTCTCAAGCCGTGCCGCATGGTGCAAAAAACAGCAAACTGGGCACTGTTATGATGACTCGTATTGATTTAGGTGATAGCGTCTTTTTGCATGGATCGGATATTCAGTTGTTGGATTCCGACACTATTGATTTCATCATAGGCTGGCAAGCTGATATAATTCTTGCTGCGGGGCCACCTCTCTATCTTGAAAATTTCTCCAGTGATTTGCGGCAAATTGCCTGGAATAATGCAGTCCGTTTAGCTGAAAATTCGAGGTTACTCATCCTTGACCATCACCTCATGCGCGATCAACAAGGCCCTCAATGGCTTGAAGCACTCTCAGCAAAAACGAGAAAGCATATTTATTGCGCAGCCGATTTTATGGATAAAAGACCTCAACTGCTGGAAGCCAAAAGAACAACATTGTACGAGACATTCCCTGTGCCCCCATATTGGCATGAAGGGTATGAAAAGGGAAAAGCCAGTACAGATTCGTATGTATCTGAGAATTTCCAAGAAAAAATAACAAACAGAGACGTGCAATTATAACGCTACAAAATTGTTTATTGCACTCTTGAGCAACAGAAACTTTTAATGATTTATGGAGGGAGAAATGAAGCTTTGCATAACATCCACAGGAAAAGATATTGAGGCAAGAATAGACCCCAGGTTTGGCCGAGCACCCTGGTTTTTGATTGTTGATACAGATACCGATGTTCTCGAGGCAGTTGAAAATACTGCTGCCTCCCAGGGACAGGGTGCAGGAATCAGTGCGGCCCAACTTGTGACCGACAAAAAGGTTGACGGCGTACTCACCGGTCGCGTGGGCCCCAACTCCATGAATGTGCTGCAATCATCAAATATCAAATTATTTGAGGGCGTTTCTTCTCAAGATACTGTGAGCCAGGCTCTGGCCAAATTCAAAAATGGCACATACAACGAAAATGCCTCAGCTTCAGGTGCTTCTCCGCGTATGCAGGGTGGAGGAGGAAAAGGACAGGGCCGTGGCATGGGCGGCGGAGGGGGACAAGGTATGGGAGGCGGAGGACGGAGGCGCCAGTAAAACGACCTGAAAGCCTGATACCTGTAGTTGTTGCAGACTCTCTTTCGATGTCGGCTTAGTTGAGAATATGTCCTATTTTATCTGCGGCATGACGACCAACCAATTGTTTTTTTGAAAAAGGAGGAGGAGAACGACTCAGCAGGGAGGCAAATATCCCACTGATTTGTTCTCTCCCGCTTGATCTAGACCTGAGACAAGGTGGTGATAGCGGGGTTCCCTTAATGGTATCAGCACCGCATTCAACAACGGGTCTTATCTTCCAGGCGATTGCCCTAAAAGTTACAGATGATCAACAGTGACGTGATTACTTCCTTGCAACATATAACGACACACGCCCTTATGATAAGCGGTTTTGTGTTCATGATGATGCTGATCATTGAATACCTGAACGTCTTATCTCAGGGTGTTTGGCAACAATGGTTGCGCGGTGGTCGCTGGCGGCAATACCTGTTGGCATCCTTTTTAGGGGCAACTCCGGGATGCCTGGGAGCCTTTACTGTGGTTTCTTTGTATTTGCATAAGGAGGTAAGCCTGGGCGCGCTTGTTGTGGCAATGATTGCCACAAGTGGTGATGAATCTTTTTTGATGCTGTCTATGATTCCTAAACAGGCACCATTTATTTTTGTGATTTTGTTTTTTATAGGTATTGCCGCCGGCTATGTAACAGATCTGTTTTTTATTAAAAAAACACCTAAAAACGCCATCTGCCATAATGAATTTGATATCCACGAGGAGGACGACTGCTGTTGTTTCCCTCGTGGTCACATCATAGATCAATGGGTCCAATGTTCTCCTGCCCGAGGAATCTTGGCAGGCACATTACTGATGTTTCTTTTTGCGGTGGTGAGTGGTCAATTAGGTCCTGCCATTTGGAATTGGATACGAATCACCCTGGTTTTTCTTTCCTCTATCGCGCTCTTCATTGTCTCAACCGTTCCTGACCATTTTTTGGAAGATCACCTTTGGAACCATGTTGTTAAAGCCCATCTCCCCAAAGTGTTTATGTGGACTCTTACGGCCCTGCTGCTCATGCATATCTTGGTGAATCATCTCCACCTTGAAGGATGGATGCAGGAGAACCAGCTTGTATTATTATTATTAGCCTGCCTTGTTGGACTTATTCCCGAATCAGGCCCCCACCTCCTGTTTCTTACGCTTTTTGTTGAAGGTGCCATCCCTTTCAGTATTTTTTTAGCGAGTTCCATTGTTCAGGATGGTCATGGCATGTTGCCTTTACTAGCCGAATCACGTTGGGATTTTGGAAAGGTAAAGGCGATCAACTTCCTGGTCGGACTCTTGTCAGGACTGGTTGGATATTCGTTAGGATGGTGAAATATAAAAATTCAAGATATTGGATATTATGATATAATTTATATTGAGTTAACAAACTTTTGTAAAAGCGGTAAATCGCTATTCACTCTGGCTTTACATTTGCTGGTATACCTTTGACTTAAGGAGAAAACGATGAGTGCAAAGACTACAGACGGAAGCAAAAAGAGTCCCAAAAAATTTGAAAAAACAAACAAGCAAATTCGTAAACAGGCAAAGAAGCAAGGTATGATTGTTATCAGCAATCGCACTCGCTTGTTTATTGATGGCCGTCCCAACAGACGTTGGTGGTTTGCCGATGCTAAATCAGGGATACTTGTTTCTGAAGAACACGGCCTATGTGATGATGAGGCACTGGCAAAGCTTGCTCGTTTCAACAAGCAGCCAAAAGACAGCGAATTATTTTAAAGAGCTCAGGCAAGGAAATGAATACAAAATATTAATACGACTTCAATAACAGTTACTTCAATTCCACTCATGCCCATTGGTTGATTAACACTCTAAGATATTATGAATTTAGCGATTGAACAGATACTTTCTGCCGATGAAGCGGCAAGGAAAACAGTCGAACGTGCTGAGCAAGAAGCGACCAAGCGTATAGATGAGGCCAAGCAGGAGGCACAAGGTATACTTGCCGACCTTAAGGATCACATTCGCGAAACGGAAGAGCGTGAAATTATACCTATCATAACCAATGGGCATAATACAGCACTGGTAACAGTACAAGATGCCGAACTCTACATCGGGACGCTTCAGCAAACGATTGACTTGAAAAGAAAAAATATTATTGATGCTTTCATCAACAATATAATAAGTACCGAGAAGTGATATAATTTGGTCCTTTAGTGCCCATAAAGCAAGGGGGAAGCATGTTGCTGGCGGCAGCAAAATATGGTTATCTCAATGCGAAAGTAAGATCTCTGCGCAGCAGAAAACTTACTGAAGAAGATCACCATTTTCTCCTCGCGGCAAAAGATTTGCCAACCTGTCTCACCTACCTGGCAACAACCTCCTATAGCTCCTGCCTCCCTGAATTTGAACAGGAGATTCCAGAACTCCGTGTCCTTGAACGGCAGCTCGCCCGCCCTTTACTCACACATTATGCCAAGGTTATCCGCTCATTGCGTGGAGCAAAGGAACGGGCAGTAATACTGGCCCTGTTCAGACGTTTTGAAGCTGAAAATCTCAAAATTCTCCTGCGGGCTCTTTTCGCCAATTTAAACAGAGAAACTGTCTCCCATTTACTGTACCCGATTGCTCACATAAGTACGTTACAATGGGAGACACTCTGGACATGTACATCCGTTGATAAGTGTATAAAACACCTTCCACCGGATATCTTTGGACGGCCATTACAAAATGCCCTCCCCCAATTTGAAGCACAGGGGAGACTTTTCCCACTAGAAATGGCCCTTGATTTTTCCTGTTTTCATTTATTGTGGCAGGCTATTTATGCTCTTGGAAAAGGCTTTAATCGAACTGTTACCAAAAACCTTCTTGCTCTCTACATAGATATTTTCAATATTTTATGGGTGATACGGCTAAAAATTGAGTACCAGCTGCCTCCTGAAGAAATCGTCAACTACACTATCCCCGAGGGCAACATGATTTCCCTGGCCTGTCTGAATCGCTTGGCAAGGGCTCAAGATATTACAGAGTTTATCCACCTTCTTCCGCACTCCTTCCGGAAGGAACTCTCCGTGATCAACGACTGGGGGAACATTGATCGGTGCTTTGAAGTATACTTTTTACAAAGCCTGAGCCGCATATTTTCAGGTCAGCCTTTTCACATAGGCATTGCCATGGCGTATCTTTTGGAAAAAGAGATTGAGCTTTCTAACCTGATCACCCTGCTGCAGGCTAAGGCCCATAACTTTACAATTGAAAAATCTCGTGCCAGGCTGTCCTGGCAGTTAACGGAAAACACCTATGTTCCGACCAGTTAAACTCACTAGGGTTACTATCCAAACCCCTGAAGATCATATATCAGAAGTAATGGCCATCATGGGTGACTTGCGCTTAATGCATTTAATCCGGGTAGAGGATACTCCTCTTGGCCATATGGGATATATCGCTCATGTCAACACGGAACTCTTGGGTCGTTATGACGCCTTACTTATCAGGTTTAACAAGCTGCTGGAAGCACTACAGGTTTCGAGTCATCCCCCTGTAATCCACCAAACACCTCGCCCGGATAAAGTCATTTTTCGCCTAGAAGAAGAGTGCGCGACAATTGAAAAAAAATCTATTGAGACTCTTGAACAGAAACAAAACCTGCAAAACATTTTGGGTGAACATCAAGCCCTGATTGCACGCCTGCGGTTATTAGAGCCCCTTAAAATAGATATCGACCGATTATTTGCTCTACGCTACACCACTTTTCAGACCGGCCTTATTCCAGAAGAAAATTTCCAGCGCTTGCAAACAAGTCTTGATGGGATACAGCATAGCCTGATCCCTGTTAACAATAAGGAGGGAAGGATTGTTTTGTTGGCAATGGCACTCAAAAAAGATGAAGCGATATTACTGCGCGCCTTAAAAAGTGCTTTCTGGGATCCCTTGGAATTAAACACAGAGTTACAGGGTACAGTTACCTCTATTCTGGAAAAAATAGGGGCGGAAGAACAAGAGGCAAAAAAGGGCTTGGCAGACCTGGAGGCTACGTGTAAGGAGCTGGCTCTTCAATTTGGCGAAAAACTTCTTTTTTTGCGTGAGGAACTTCTGCTAGCTCGGCAACTCCTCCTTGCGCGGGAAAAATTTGGTCAAATTGACCACATGTACCTCTTGTCAGGGTGGTTGCCAAAGGCACTTTTTAAGGATTTGAAACAGCGGATCATGGCAGCCTGTGCCGGGAAGGCTATTATAGAGCAAGTCGACCCTGAAGAAATCAAAGAGGTCCGTTCCGGAATCCTTTCCATCCCCATTCTCTTCAATAATCCTGCTTTGATCCGGCCCTTTGAACGGTTGACGACTCTCTACGGCACACCGACCTATGAAGAAGTAGAGCCGACCGGTTTTCTGGCAATAACATTCCTGCTTCTCTTTGGCATGATGTTTGGCGATGTAGGTCACGGTGCTGTGCTCTGTGTTTTGGGCTATATCATTTTCAAAAAGATGTACCGTTACATCGACTATGGAATCATCCTTATGGAGTGCGGTCTATCGGCCATAGTTTTCGGTATCCTGTATGGCAGTATTTTCGGTCTGGAAGATCTCATCCCTGCACTATGGATGCATCCCATGGAGAATATAAACTATTTTATGGCCGTAACAGCAGCAATTGGGGTGACCATGATCAGTACTGGACTTATCCTCAACCTGATCAACATCCTCCGTCAGCATCGCTACGAAGAACTTTTTTCAGCTTCAGGGCTTGCCGGAGCCTTGCTTTACTGGCTGCTAGCTGCCCTTGGCGTTCGTTATTTCCTCGTCGGTCCGCCCACAGCATTTGAAATAGCCTTTGCCAAAGTGACCGGTGGTATTCTCTTCACCCTTATGATTCTTCAGCGACCGGTCAGGCTCTTGTTAACTCGACGGAACCAGAACAAAAAAGGACCACTTTTGATACAGGGCATGGCCATAACCTTTCTTGAATCGCTCATCGATGTCCTGGATGAGCTGCTCCGTTACTTTGCCAATACAGTATCGTTTGTGAGGATTGCGGCATTTGCACTTGCTCATGCCGGTCTTTTTTTGGCAGTTTTCACTCTCGCCGACATGATCCAACATACCCATGGGCAAGGTTTTTTCTACTGGCTGACCCTCTTCGTAGGTAACGTGATCATTATTGGATTGGAAGGATTGGTTGTTTCCATCCAAACCGTACGTTTGGAGTACTATGAATTTTTCAGTAAATTTTTCAGGGGTGGCGGTAAACCTTTTCAGCCCCTATTTGACGAAAAAGGAACAAAAGAAAACAGTTCTCATCAAACGAGGTAAAATACTATGCAATGGAAAAAGCACTGGATATGGCTTTTGAACGTCTTCTTTCTTCTCGTACCTGCATTAGGTTTGGCCCAGGAAGCCGTAACCGCTGCGCCCCTTTCACCGGAAGCGGCCAAGTGGGGATTTATGGCAGCAGCCATTGCTGTTGGTGCTTCTTCTCTTGGCGCAGGCATTGCCGTTGCCCTGGTGGGATCAGCTGCCATGGGAGCGTTGAGCGAAAAACCGGAGATGGCCGGTCGAGCTTTAATTTTTCTTGGTTTGGCTGAAGGTATAGCCATTTACGGCCTCATTGTTGCGATAATGATCTTAGGCAAAATCTGAACAGCCACGAAAAATGCAGATTATTGTCATTGGCGACCCGACCACATGTTTAGCCTTTTCCTTGGGCGGCATAACTACTCGCGCTGTAAAGGGGCGAGAGATGATATTGGAAGCCCTGAGATTTGCCGTCGATAACCAGACGATAGGCCTTATTTTAATAACTGAAAAAAATGCAGCCCTTGTTCGTCCGGAGGTGGATAAAATTATTTACACAATGCACAGGCCCTTGATAGTTGAAATTCCTGACACTACCGGATCATCTCCAGAACGTCCTTCTGCTGGGGAATTAATACTTTCCCTTATGGGATCATAAAAAGGTGAATAAAAGTGGCATTACCTGATCAAAACGCTCTTCTTTGCAGGGCAATCCAAAACAAAGGGCAAACAAAGTCCCAAAAAATCCTTTCTCAGGCCAAGAAACAGGCGCAACGCATTGTCCAGGATGCAAAACAGCAGGCTGATAATGAATTGGAGCAGCATCTTGCCACGCTCAAACAAGATGCCTTTCAGCAAGCCAAAAAGCTTAAGGACGGAGCAACATTGAAAGCCCGTCAGCTGCTGCTCCATGCAAAAGAAGATGTAATGCAAGAGCTTTTGGTGGAAACCCGGCAACAGCTTGAACAGATAAGTAAAGAAACAAGATATCCGGAGCTTTTAAAATCAATTGTTTTACAAGCCATCAGTGAACTCCCAGGGAACGAAGCCTGGATCCAAGTGAGGGAATGTGACCAGCCCCTTGTAAACGAATCATTTTGTCACGATATTTCTGCGTTAAGCAATACAAGCGTCCACCTCCTCCCAGAACCAAAATCGATTACCGGTGGCTGCCTGGCGTATAGTTTTGATAAAAGGCTGCTTGTTGACTTCTCTTTTTCGGCCCTTCTCACCCGAGCACACCCTCACCTTAGAGAACTACTTGCCCAGGAAATGGTGAAGGATCAATGAACGAATCGCCCACCGCAAGACAGCTTACACCAACAGCATCTCAGCCTGTTGTCACCATGGTCAGTGGGCCAGTGCTTAAAACATGTCCATCCTCTTCATTGTCCATGAATGAATTAGTTGAGGTCGGCAAAGAGCGTTTGCTAGGAGAAGTCATAAGCCTTGATGGTGATGTTGCAACCATACAGGTATTTGAAAACACTTCCGGCATCAGTCCGGGCACCAAGGTGCAGGGGCTGGGTTTACCTCTCTATGTTGAATTAGGCCCAGGACTTATTGGTACTATTTTTGATGGCGTACAGCGTCCGTTGCAATATCTCCATCATCAGTGGGGAGATTTTATTCAGCGTGGCAGAATAGGAAATCCTCTTGACCGAGAACGTTTATGGGACTTTTCCCCTTTGCTGTCTAAAGGTGAAAAGGTCGCGTCCGGATATATCCTTGGGGACGTAGTTGAATCAGAACTCGTTACCCACCGAGTGCTGGTTCCACCTGAAATAGAAGGTACCGTGGACCTGATAGTTCCTCCCGGAAAGTATACTCTTGATGATGTGATAGCGAACGTTAAAGCATCTGACGGGACCATTCATGCATTAAAACTCTTTCATCGCTGGCCAGTGCGGAAAATTCGTCCCTATGCAAAACGACTCCTTCCCGCAGAGCCACTGATAACGGGTCAGCGGGTGATTGATACCTTTTTCCCCCTTGCTAAAGGAGGAACGGCAGCAATTCCAGGAGGCTTTGGCACCGGAAAAACAATAACCCAGCATCAGCTCACCAAGTGGACAGATGCAGATATTATTGTCTATATCGGCTGCGGAGAACGCGGCAACGAAATGACTGGTGTCCTGGTAGACCTGCCACAACTTCTTGACCCGCGAAGTCAGCGGCCACTCATTGAACGAACCATTCTGATTGCCAACACCTCTGACATGCCAGTTGCGGCGCGTGAGGCAAGTATATACACAGGGATCACCATTGCCGAATATTACCGTGATATGGGCTATGATGTTGCGCTGATGGCCGATTCAACCTCCAGATGGGCCGAGGCCCTGCGAGAAATCTCCGGTCGGCTTGAAGAAATGCCGGCAGAAGAGGGATTCCCTGCTTACCTTGCCAGCCGGCTTGCCGCTTTCTACGAACGAGCCGGGCAGGTGGAAACCTTAAATAACAAAAAGGGATCGGTCACACTCATCGGGGCAGTATCTCCACCTGGCGGTGATTTTTCGGAACCGGTGACCATGCATACCAAGCGTTTTGTTCAGTGTTTTTGGGCGTTAGACAAAGAAATGGCCAGTGCCCGTTATTTTCCAGCCATCAACTATCTGCAGAGTTATTCCGGCTATAGCCGCAAGGTAGAGCCATGGTGGCGTGAAAATGTTGACTCAGGCTGGCTTGAACTCACGGAAAAAGCAATGCAAATGCTCCAGGAAGACGCCAAGCTGCAAAACACGGTGAAGCTGTTAGGTGAAGAGGCTCTTCCCGACGATCAAAAACGAATCATCGAAGGAGCAAAACTGTTTAAAAACGACTTTCTTCAGCAAAGTGCATTTGATGCTGTTGATACCTACGCCAGCCCTCAAAAACAATTCCTTCTCCTGGATATTATCTTGTATTTTTTTGACCGCCTGGCTGAAGTGGTCACCGTCCGTATCCCTCTATTCAGGGCCATGGAACTCCCGGTCGTCGTGAAAATTCATCGGCTCAAATTTACCCATAAAGGCGATGATCCAGCTCCTTTTCTTGCCATTCGACAACAGATTGACCAAGAAATAGGTACACTTCTGCAACAGCATCATGAAAGCTCATTCTAAAACAGTGTTATTTTTTGATTCCGATAACAGCGGCTCACACGGAGGCCTTTTTGAATAACCCTGATCACACCATAGGTACAGCAGGTCCGATTTTGGAATATATAGGCCTTGAACGTATCAACGGGCCATTGCTGGCCGTGCAAGGGGTCAAAGGGGCAGGTTTTGACGAGCAGGTAGAGATCGTCACGCCCGATGGCAAAATTCGTCACGGCAGAGTGCTCTCCATCAGTGATGATGTGGCTGTCATTGAAGTGTTTGAAGGAACATCGGGCCTCAACCAGGTTACCACCAGAGTCCGTTTTCTTGGCCATCCTTTTGAAATAGCAATATCCCGTGAAGAACTCCTTGGCAGAGTCTTTGATGGATTGGGGAATCCCCTTGACGGTGGCCCAACTTTCAGTGAAGGAACACGTCGTGATGTCAACGGACTGCCTATCAACCCTGTAGCCCGTGCTTATCCTGAAGAATTTATTCAAACAGGGATTTCTGCCATTGATGGTATGAACACGTTGGTTCGAGGCCAGAAGTTACCCATTTTTTCTGGTAGCGGTCTTAATCACAATGATCTTGCTGCACAAATTGTTCGCCAGGCCAGACTCCTTTCAGATGATGAGGGCTTTGCAGTCATCTTTGCTGCCATGGGAGTACGTCACGATGAAGCTGAAGGGTTTCGTCAAAGCTTTGAGGAAAGTGGCGTTCTCAAAAATGTGGCAATGTTCCTTAATCTCGCTGATGATCCGGCAGTCGAAAGGCTGATTACTCCTCGAATTGCACTCACGGCAGCAGAATATCTCGCTTTTGAGCAAGGAATGCATGTTCTGGTGATACTCACAGATATGACAAACTACTGTGAAGCGTTAAGGGAGGTAGCAACCTCCAAGGGAGAAATCCCCAGTAGAAAGGGTTATCCCGGCTACCTGTACAGTGACCTTGCTTCTCTCTACGAGCGGGCTGGTCGCCTGCAAAACCGGCCAGGTTCCGTGACCCAAATTCCAATTCTGACCATGCCTGATGATGACATCACCCACCCCATCCCCGATTTGACGGGCTATATCACTGAAGGACAGATTGTTCTTGACCGTTCCCTTGCCCGCAAGGCTATCTATCCTCCTATTAATGTCCTGCCATCTCTTTCACGGCTCATGAGTGACGGTATCGGCTCAGGACGAACACGAGAAGATCATCAAAACATTGCCAATCAACTGTATGCAGCCTATGCAAAAGCCAGGCAAACAGAGCGATTGGCATCTATCATCGGTGAAGAGGATATTTCTGCCACCGACAAACTTTACCTCCACTTTGCCAAAGCATTTGAGCAACGATTTCTAAAACAAAAGTATGATGAAAACCGTACTATAAAAGAAACGCTCGATCTTGCCTGGCAACTGGTTATGCTTCTCCCAGAACAAGAACTTACCAGGCTTAAGCCAGAAGAAATAAAGACGTACGGTACAATGAAACACCCACCCAAGGTCGGCGATGTTAACCAAAAGATGAGCGACTAAGCAACCATGGAACGTATCGAGATGCCGGCAACCAAGAGTAACCTCATTCGTTTAAAGGATGAATTGGTCTTTGCTGTGGATAGTCTCGATCTTATGGACCAGAAAAAAGAAATCCTGGTTCGTCAAATTTCTTCTCTCGCTGTCAGGGGAGAAAGAGTACGTGCAGAGATGAATCAACGCCTTGGCGATGCTTATGACCGATTGCAAGAGGCAGTGGTCCAGTATGGGGAAGCAACCGTTGCGTCAGTCGGCTTAGGACTCCAGGCAGGAGAACAGCTTCGGGTACGAGAGAAAAGCCTGATGGGAGTCGTCCTCCCTCAAGTGCATATTGATATCCCCCCACTCAAGCCGGGGTATGGTTTCTATGCTACCGGGAAATGCATCGACTCCACAGCCGTCGCCATCCATAGGGCAATGGAGTTGGCAGGAGAACTTGCCGAAGTGGAAGTCAGCATTGAACGGCTCATTGTAGAATTAAAAAAAACATTGAAACGTATCAATGTGCTTTCCCATATCTATATCCCAAAGTATCAGGCGACAATAAAGGCGATAGATGTAAGCCTTGAAGAAAAAGAAAGGGAAGATTCGTTCAGGCTCAGGCGAATCAGAAGTAAGGGCCTGTAAGGGAATAACCTGGCTGATATTGCGCTTAGATTTGGGCCAGATTTGGATGCGGTGATTGAACAAAACCGCAGGCATAGCAGGGCTACGTTGAGGATTTTGTGATTGAGTCGCATTCAAAGATGACCCG
>JAUVLX010000091.1 GCA_030600525.1 Desulfobulbus sp.
AAAAAATACCCTTAATACAACGAAGTTAAGTGGTTTTTTTCTTAAAAACTCAAAACATATACTTGGAAAGCAGAAAACACGTGAAACAAAAGGAAGAAAATCAAACTATTGGTGGAATCCAACCGTCATTTGCGGTTATAGAAAAATTAAGAAGAAAAGACAAGCAAATGAGCATGGCAGAAGCTGCCACGTTACTTACCAATGAAGAATACGGTATCCTGTCAACGGTCGGAGAAGACGGGCAACCTTACGGCGTTCCCCTGAACTATGTGTTTAAAGAGAACGCGATTTATTTTCATTGTGCCCTAGCAGGCCACAAGCTTGATAATATTGATAATAACCCTAAAGTATCTTTTTGTGTTGTGGGGGATGTAGAAGTGTTGCCTGCTGATTTTTCTACTAATTATGTAAGCGCAGTGGTCTTTGGAGTTGCATCTGAAGTACAGGGAACTGAGCGTTACAATGCCCTTGAATGGTTGTTAGAGAAATATTCTCCAGAATTTATGGAAGAAGGAAGCAAATATATCGAAAAACTCGATAAAGCTACGAAAGTTATAAAAATTGAAATCAAACATATTGATGGAAAAATGGCTCCAGCAAGCATCAAAAAGGGGAGCAAACAATAAAAAATTTCTCCTGTAACAGAAGGTGTTACAGGAGAAATTTTCGGTTTTATTCTCTGGGTGGAGCGATGGCGAAAAGCGGGAATTTTTACAGTAATGATGCTGCCCTGGATGCCTGATCGTAAAGGCCTGACATGAGTCGGAGCAGGGATGCCGCTTCGCTGACCTCTGATGCTTCTTTACCGAGCCCCCTGTACTCAGAGCAGAGGCATTTCTCACGAATATCACGATATTTATTGCACGCTTCCTTCCCCTGGACAGTAGTACAGTAAAACATTTCTTTGCCGCGTTTTTCCCGTTGTACCAAACCACCCTTGATGAGTTTTTTAAGGGAATAGTTGACTGTATGCTGGTCTTCTATATGAAGAACAAAGCAGATATCAACCAAACGCTTTTGCCGGCCCCGATGGTTGAGGTTATGGATAACCAATACATCCAGAGGGCTGAAATCGGCATATCCGGCAGCATGCATACAGCGGATCATCCACCGGGAAAAAACGTGGTGGGCTGTAATCATCCCATATTCAAATTCACTCAATGGCCATGTATCTGCAGAGGCCAGATGTTCGGAGGAAACAATGGGCGAAAAGGGGACATTGGAGGAAGGTGGGGTGTCTTCTTTCATTGGTTTATCCAAAATGTATAGTCTGGCCTTTGACCGATGTCTATTAGTTCACAAACTGGGTGCAGTACAAGGCAATCTCAGGGAAAATGATGAGCAGCATAATCATGATTGCTATCATAACAACAAAAGGTGCTGCGCCAATCATGACATCGGTAATGGAACCTGTACGTCGCACTCCCTGAACCACATAGAGATTTAAGCCAACTGGCGGCGTTATCAAGGCCATTTCAATCAACAGAATCAGGAGTATACCAAACCAGATGGGATCATACCCCATATTGACCAGGATCGGAGCAACTATGGGAACGGTGATGACCATAAGCGACAGCGTTTCAACAAAAAAGCCAAGGACTATGTAGAGCGCGATAACTACCAGCAGCGTATTGAGCGGGGATGCTCCCAGGTTGGTGACAAAATCATTGAGCATCTCGGCAAGACCGATTGAATCCAGAATAAAGTTGAGAAAATTTGCTGAAATAAGGATCAACATTATCATGGAACTGGTGCGCATGGTCCCCTCAAAGACCTGTTTGAAAAACTCAATATTGACAGCCCGGTAGCGAAGAGCAAGCAACAGCGATGCGAGTACGCCCAGAGCTGCAGATTCTGTTGGCGTGGCAAGCCCCGCATAGATAGAACCAATGACAACCACAAAAATGATAAGGACCGGGATAAGGTCTTTCAAACTATCAAATCGTTCTTGCCAGGTAGCGGTTTGTTTGCCTCCGCTCAATTTTGGATTGATAAAACAGGCAATTCCAATACACAGCATAAAGAGTATAGCCAGGAGAATGCCGGGAACAATACCTGCCAGGAAAAGGCGAGGAATAGAGGTGTTGGTGAGAAAGCCGTATACAATAAGATTGATTGACGGTGGAATAAGGATTCCCAGGGTACCGCCAGCAGCAATGGAACCAGTAAAAAGTTTTTCAGAATAATTATAAAGTCTCCCCTGGGGCAGAGCGACTGTGGTTATAGTTGCGGCGGTGGCTACAGAAGAACCTGAAGTAGCTGCAAAAAGGGCCGAGGTGCCGATGTTGGCTTGCAAAAGCCCACCTGGTAGCCAGGATAGCCATTTATTAAGTGCATTATATGTCTTTGACGCAATCCCGGCTCGCAGCAGAATTTCTCCAAGCATCACAAACAGTGGAATGGAGAGCAGTAGAAAATCAGTACTTGCGGACCACGATATTTCCCCAATTGCCCGATAGAGCGGGTAATCTGAAAAAATCACTCCAATGGAAAGCCCTAGCGCAATAAGGGCTGCAGCCACAGGAACACTTAATAGAAGCAGAGCCAGCAGGATTGCCAGAGTAACGGTAATAATCATCGGACAGCCTCTGGGGATTTGCTTATTTCAGCAGTTTCCTGAATTTCGTCATCCAGGGTGGATATTCCTGAAAGTCTGTTTGCTTCGCGGTGGTTATTTTGCACACGGTGCAATATGGTGCCGCCAAGTATCATGGCGATACAGAACCCAAACCACAATAAACCTATGAGCCAGAGACCCTGCGGAATCCACATGGGAGTTGCAAGAGGGGTGTTGGCAGCAGAATGCTTCACAATCGAGGTTTTGACCACGAAAAAACCGAAATAGCAGAGAACGACTATATAGATGCCTAACAGCAGGTGTGCGATAAAATCAAGCAGATAACGCCCAGCAGCAGGCAGGCGACTGTACAAGACATCGATACGGATATGGGATTTACGAAACAGGGCATAGCTAAATCCCCAGGTGCAACTGATGGCCAGAGCGTAGCTTGATAATTCATCAGCTCCGCCTATAGAATAGGCAAAAGCTTTGCGCAGGATGACCTCAACCGCTATCATGATGGAGGCTAGAAAAAGGAGCAAGCCCGAACCCCACGCTGCCATCTGAGAAATTTTCTCTGTTTTGTGTAGTAAACCACTCATAAATCCTTCTTCCTTTCTTCTACGTTCTCTGGCGATAAACTCTACCTAGGAGTTGTCCGAAAATAACTTGAACATCTCGCATCGCATCTTCAGGTCATCTTTGGCTGATCTTCAATCACAAAGTCCTCAACGTAGCACAACTACGCCTGCGGCTTTGTTCAATTAGATCAACCAAATATAACCTAAACATGAGCGCGACATTGTCCAGCTTATTTGCGGACAGCTCCTAAGGCTGTATAGCCCTACTTTTTTAAACAGGCTATGATATCTAAAGGAGTTTATTCTTGAATGACAAACAACGGATTCTGCCCTGTATACAGCAGAATCCGTTGCAAAGAGGAAAACTTACTTCGCCTGAATGCCAACCACTTTACCGATGGTCTCATTCCAGGTGGTCATGGTTCCCGGGGTAACCTTTTCCGCCAATGCGGGCAGAACATCATTAACCAGAACTTCCTGAACCCTACTTATAGATTCTTCTGTAACGGGAACTTCTATGAGATCCTGTGGTTCACCATGTGGACATGTTTTACCGGTAAGACAGTCAACTCCTTCCTTGGTTTCTTTGGCAGTAACGGCCCAGCCTGGTTTCTCCAGCTTTTCGGTTATCAGCGTCTGCAATTTTTGTTGCTGCTCTTGGGACAGTTTGTTCCAGGTATTCATGGACATGACGCCTATGACATAGTCCCAACCGCCAACAGGAAGCGGATAGATATACTTGGAGACCTCTCCCCAGCCAGCAGAATACCCGGACAGGGAACCGGTAATCGCACAGTCAACAACGCCGCGTTGCAGTGATTGAGGTACTTCACTAAACGACAGCGTTACACCCGTGGCCCCCAAAGCAGTAACAAATTCTGAGGTGGTCCAGCCAGATGCTCTAATTTTTTTCCCTTTCAGATCGTCAAGTCCTTTAATGGGCACTCGGCTAAAAAGAACCTGGGCAGGGTAGGGAACTACGCTGAGAAGCTTGACATCAAAATCCCGGGCAAGAATTTTTTCCAGAGTAGGCCTGTACGCATCCACGGTTTTTTTTGCAGTCTCAATGTCAGTGGTAACGCCTGGCAGGTCAAGAGCAGCAAGATCAGGGGAATCGGAAACAATATAGTCAGCTACAGTATGCACAACATCAAAAACACCCATACCCATTTGGCGAACAACTGCAGGACCTTTGAGCTTAACCTGGCCCAAAGAGGTCATGCTTGTCTTCATTCCCAATTCTTGAGGCACGGTTTCTGTCCAGAATGGTTTTTCAAAATTTTTGTACAGGGTTAAGCTGTTCCAGCTGCCGACAACTCTCAATGTGTCAGGCTTGGCCAGAGCTGTGGAACAGGAAACAACAAACCCCATGCAGACTATTGCTGCGATTTTTTTTCCAAACTTCATAAATTCCTCCAAAACTGGTTAATGGTTACAACAAAGGCAGTAAGGCAAATACTTACCTAGTGCCCGTCCACAAATGGTATTTAGGCCCGATAGCGGCGTTATGCTTAAAAGTTTATCCTCGGAGATAAGTGAACGAAGAGAGACTTCGATATCAATTATATGCCTGCGGTAATTTTTTAAGCATGCCTTGCTCTCAACCCAAAATTCTCATTTCTGGACAGACACTACCTGACTGCGTAATCACTGTTTTTAATATCACTGACAAACATATATCCTGGAGCATGGCTGATGGCAAAAGGTAGCTTTGCTTTGCGTACAACATTTTGCGGTGTCACTCCGCAGGCCCAGAAGACAGGAACTTCGTTGTCCTTAATCTCGACAAACTCTCCATAATCAGGTTGATCAATCTGTTTGATACCGATGGCTTGCGGATCATCGGTGTGGACAGGTGCACCGTGAACATCAGGAAACATCCCGGTGATTTTGGCGGCTAATTCTACCTGGGGTGCGGGGATGGGCCGCATGGAAACTACCATGTTGCCATCAAACAATCCAACTGGTTGCAGAGGAATATTGGTGCGGTACATGGCTACATTTTTTTGTTGGTCAATATGGCGCAAGGAGATTCCTGCTTCAACCAGAGCTTCCTCAAAGGAAAAGCTACACCCTAAAAGGAAAAAAACAAAATCACTGGTATCTATTGAATGGAGCGATTGGACGGTCTCGGTGCAGACACCGTCATGCCAGATCTGATAACGGGGAATAACATCTCTAATGTCTGCTCCAGGAGCAAGGAATCTTGACGTATAGCTTTGCGGACCAATGACTTCGAGTAGGGGGCATGGTTTTGGATTAGCACGGCAAAAAGCTTCAAAATCAGCAGCATCTTTCTTTGGAAAGGCTGCTAAATTTGCCTGTACGTATCCAGGACAGTCGCCAGCAGTGGGCTTGTCAAACGTTCCGGCAGCAGACCGGGCTCTTAACTCTGCAGGAGTCATTTTATTTTCTCCGTAAGGTGTAAAACGTATTTAAAATTTTAGTAACTGTTGAACAGTTACAGATCAAAGGAAAGGCAAGGTTATTTGTTATTCGTTGAATAGTTACAAATTTTATAGTTACTCAATACAAATCCGGTCGTCTGTCTTTAAAAACAGGGACTGCCTTTCTGATTTGCTCAACTTTGGATACATCAATGGCAACTTGTTGTACCCCTTCAAGGAATTCAAACTGGATAAGGGTGCTGCCGTCAGGGCCTAAAGCTGTAGAGTGGCCTGCAAAGGGTGCAACGCCCATGGCCGTGTTATTGGCAGCGACCAGGTAACATTGGTTTTCGATGGCCCTTGCTTTAAGCAGTGCTTGCCAGTGACTGAGCCTGACCAACGGCCACTGGGCAGCAACAACCATAACCTGCGCACCGTCAAGTGCCAATTTTCGCATAAATTCGCAAAAGCGAATGTCATAACAGATGGCAAAACCAAAAGTAATCCCCTCGATATTGTGCACACAGGTTTGATTACCGGCCGTTAAGTAAAGATGTTCATCAAGCATGGGAACAAGGTGGATTTTGTCGTAGAATGCCTCGAGTTGCCCCTGACGATTAATGATCTGGGCACGGTTGGTAACACCCTCGACAGTTTTGGCTGCTACAGAACCTCCGGCAAACCAGACGGCATGTTTTTTGGCGAGATCACCAAGAAATGCTGCTTCTTCCAATCCCTGGTCGCTTGCAATGTGGTCAAGCTCTGGCAAAGAATAGCCAGTGGACCAAAGCTCGGGTAAAACTATAACATCGGGTTTGGGGGAAAGGCCTACGGCCTGTTCGACTAATTGCGCAATCCGTTGGTAGTTAACCTTTTTGTTACCGCTACTAATGGTTGGTTGTATCACCGCAATCTGCATAAGCTGTTTAACTCCTGTCAGGTATCGATGTTATCTGATAGCTTTTTACTATCTCCCGCTTGAGAACAGGATCTTTCATCGAGATTTTACAGGCAGAGGTGAAAACTGTATCACCACCTCTAAGAGGAATGGTGCCACTGAGCAGAGCTGGCTTTTCCCCGCATGGTCTATCATCTGCTATTATTTTGAGCAGTTCACTGTAATGAAGAATCTGGCCGAGGGTTCCTGACTGGTAAGCAACCCATTTTCCCTCTTGGAGTACTTGTGAGTGGATTTCGATTTGATCCCAATGTTCGGTCACATCATCTACCTTCCAAAATTGATCGCCTAGCACTTTGTCGCAGATCTGTTTTGCCTTCCCTACTGATACCGCTTCCAACTCACGGTCGGTGTGATCACTGGCAACGGTTACATAGAGGGTGCCATCTTTGCCTTTAGCAAGAAAAAACTCAATTTCAGGACTTGTTTGATCACCAACAACCAGCAGTTCATCTGCATTGGTCAGTCTGGCAGGACTGATCCAATAAAGGGCTGGGGTTGCATAGGGGGTGGGGACACCCATTTTATTTAACTCTTCAATATGAGCTTGTACACTCTCTTGGTTGCGACCTGTATACCCTGCAGCGACACAGCTATCCATAAATAAGGTAACAGCGTGGTTTTCGCCATTATTGCAATGTATATCAGCTTGATATGTAAACACTTGTATCACCGTTAGAGTATGGTGTGGATAAAATGAAGAAACGACCCAGAAAGACTTGTAATAGCATTACCCAGAAAAACAGCTTACGTGGAATATCATTGACATGTTTGCATAATGTCAGCGTTTTGTCGATAAAAAATTAACGTTCCCAGGGCCTTGAGGCTTAAATGGAAGTACAGAATGGTCAGTAACAACTATCATCAGCTATCCAACCAGGAAACCTACAATTCTCGTTTTAAATGCCGCCGCATGACGATCAATAATTCGTTTTAGTCGCTCGAGGTCGCGATCATTGAGCGAATCAATTATTTGCTGGTGTTCATCGATTACTGTCAGGTAATGTCTGCTCAGGCTATTTCGGTCATTAATCCTGTCACCGAAGGAGAGGTAGGCCAGTCGCCTTGTTTCACACTGAACCGCTGTAATGCCATGAATAAGGTACTCATTGTGCGAACACTCTGCGTAGGCCAGATGAAAAATGTAGTTTTCCTTAACCATCGCCAACGTGTCGAACAGTTCAGCTGCTTTCTGTAAATTTTGGTTGGCTACAGCCATCTTTTCCAATTGAGCGCCTATCTCTTTGGTTGCTGCCAGGTCTGCGACTCCTTTTTCAAGGATAGCCAGGGTCTCAAAGACTGCCCTGGTGGACTGGAGAGTAACCGGCCTGACGGTAAACCCCTTGCCTGATTGGGATTCAACCATCATGTTGATCTCCAAACGCAATAATGCCTCGCGAATGGGAGTACGCCCAATATTAAGGGTTTCCATGAGGTATTTCTCTTCAAGCTGCTGGCCCGGATGAAACTCGGTGGTCATTATCTGCTGAAAAATTTTGTCGTAGGCGATCTCCACCTTTGATAGTTTTCGTTTAGTCATCTTACCTGTTCACCCCTTTTCATACTTATTAGCTAAAAAGCATAAATTATCATACCATAATACATGTAAATTTAAAGAGATAGAAGTAATTGTCACTCGTAGATATAAATCAAATATATTTAGATTACGTTTGACATATATTCAATATTATTTTATGGGTTAATAACGACCTGACGCGTTCAGGCCGGCTTCTCGCCACCTGAAAGTACCTCTAAACAGTCAGTTACTCTTGTGATTGAAATTTTCTTTTTTACCAGGTCTGTTACACAGAGTTGGTGTAATATCAGGTTATAACTAAACCTTTCAACCTGTGATACCTTCAGGTTTTACCTTCTACCCGCTTGAGCAAAGGAGAACGCTACCATGAAACAGATTGACCTCAATTGCGATATGGGAGAAAGTTTTGGTGCCTATCAAATGGGAGCTGACGATGAAGTGATGCCGCATATCACTTCTGCAAATATTGCGTGCGGATGGCATGCTGGCGATCCTATGGTAATGGATCGTACGATTCGAATGGCAATTGCAAACAACGTCAATACCGGTGCGCATCCAGGTTATCCTGATCTGATGGGGTTCGGCCGCCGGCCAATGAACCTCAGCCCTGTGGAGATCCGCAATTACATTATTTACCAAGTAGGGGCACTTCAAGGTTTCTGCAGTGTTCACAACACCAGGGTCAGTCACGTAAAACCCCATGGCAGCCTTTATCTCAAGGCAGTTGAAAACGAAGATATCGCAAAATCCATTGCTGAAGGGATTGTCAACGTCAGCCAGGAGATAGCCTTTATAGCCCTTGCTGGTGAAAAGGGAAAGATTATGGCAAAGGTAGGAGAGGAGTTCGGCCTCAGGGTTATCTACGAAGCATTTCCAGATCGAGCGTACACACCTGATGGCAATCTTGCCCCCCGTTCCCAGGAGGGGTCCGTATAGACAGATCCATCTGAAATTGCCGAACGCGCCTTGATGATGGCCGAAGAAGGTAAAATTATAGATACACAGGGCAATACAATAGAGATCCAAGCCGAAACACTGTGTTTGCACGGCGACACAGTCCATGCAGGAATTCTGGTGAGAACCATTCGCCAAGCTCTGGAAAAAGCGGGTATAAATGTGAAACCCGTACTTGATCTTGTTGGATAATGGAAAACAATCAGCAGAGTAAATTGTTTTCGGAGCCAGTTTTTCGGCATGTGGGCGACAGAGGGTTACTGGTCGAGTTCAGTGCTGAGATTGATTTAGAAACCAATCAAAAAATACATGCTTTTTCTAGATTACTTGAAAACCCATTGCCTGAGGGTGTCATAGAAATAATTCCTTCCTATAGATCTCTGGTTTTGGTCTATGAGCCACTGGTGGTAGATCTGCAGGAATTAAAAAAAATGCTCACCTCCCTCTATCGTGATTTGGAAAGCAATCCGATCGCAAATCCTGAGATAGTTGAGATCCCTGTATGCTATGGCGGGGAATTTGGTGAAGACCTGGAGCAAGTGGCAAGCCATAATGGATTGTCAGCCGAAGAAGTCATAAGGATACACTCAGAAACTATTTATCCGGTATATATGATCGGTTTCACCCCTGGTTTTCCCTATCTTGGCGGTCTCTCTGCTAAAATCCATACTCCGCGGCTTGCAACGCCGAGGACCACAGTTCCGGCAGGGTCTGTGGGCATCGCCAACAATCAAACCGGTATTTATCCCATTGCTAGTCCCGGTGGGTGGCAATTAATCGGTAGATGTCCCTACAAAATTTTTGATCCGCTTCGTCCCAATCCTTTTCTTATTAAAGCAGGTGATCACCTTCGTTTTACCCCTGTTTCCAGTCAAGATTTTTTAAAATTGCAAACCGGTAAGGCCTGATGCCTGCAGCATTAAAAATTCGACAACCTGGAGCATATTCCACCGTCCAGGACCTCGGCAGATTCGGATATCAGCGTTACGGGGTGCCTCCTAGTGGTGCTGTGGACAGATTTGCTGCCAAAACTGTAAATTTACTGTTAGGCAATCACAAAAACAGCGCTGTGTTAGAAATGACCATTGCTGGACCAATCATTGAGATACTGACCCCGTGCACATTGGCAGTTACCGGTGCAGCCATGTCCATCAAAATCAACGGCAATCTCGTGGATAATTGGTCCTCTTTTGCAGTGGTCAAAGGGGATGTTATTGCAATAGGGCATGCTGAAAGTGGTTGCCGTGCCTACCTCGGCATTAACGGTGGGATAGACGTACCAATGATTATGGGTAGTCGCTCCTGTTACACTGACGGCCGGTTCGGTGGCCATGAAGGCCGCCCTCTTGTAGCTGGTGATATACTCGCTTATTGCGATGATCAGGCTGGAAGTATTGAGTGCAGAACTCTTCCAGCAGCCTATAGACCGACTTACAGCTCTCACTGGGAGCTTCGAGCTATTCCAGGACCCCAAGATGATTATTTCGATCAAGGCCTAGAGCTCTTTTTCAGTCAAAAATTCACCGTTACCCCACAGGTTAATCGGATGGGGTATAGACTAAAGGGACCCAAGATAGAACGTAAAAATACAATGCCGGCAAGTATTATTTCCGAACCAAGCCTCCCTGGGGGAGTACAGGTTCCGGAAGGAGGTGACCCCATCATTCTGCTTTCAGAACAAACCGTTGGTGGCTATGCCAAAATTGCAACTGTCATCCGAGAGGATATTGCAAAAATTGCGCAGACAATGCCGGGAGACACTATTAGGTTCCAGAGGGTGTCCATTGCTGAGGCGCTTGATATCGAACGAAAAAATAAAGAGTTGTATAGTTTTCTTAAAGAAGAATATAGCAATGCACAATCATTTGCTGTCTTGGGCAAACAGTATTATAAAAGTGAAATATTCAGCGAAAAATTGAGTAACTTTCTGCGCCAGATATGATGCGCCCGGCGCAGTTTTGGCTGCCCCCACAAAGCTAGACCTTAGGAGCTGTCCGTAAATAAGTTGGACAATATCGCGCTCATCTTCAGGTCATCTTTGGCTGATCTTCAATCACAAAGTTCTCAACGTAGCCCTGCTATGCCTGCGGTTTTG
>JAUVLX010000303.1 GCA_030600525.1 Desulfobulbus sp.
GAGAGGTAACCTTTTGTTTTTACAATTTTTTCAAGAAAAAGCAGAAAAATGCTTCTTCTTGAAAACAGCGAAGGCAGCAAGTTGTCCTAAAAACAGGACAGGGGGGGGGGTATAAAAAAAGAGGCTAAAATGAATGATCCAGGAAACCGTTTAACAATGCAATTTGTCTACATTTTTTGTTAAATCTGGAAAAACTGCAACCAATATAATAAATATGACGATGCTTACTTTTTCAAAATGTTTCGACGTAAGAAAAAATGTTACTATTCAGCGAATAACAAATAACCTCGCCTTAACCTCTATATGTAACTGTCCAGCAGTGCTCCAGATGTGTACAAGCAGGCTGGACAACTATAGTAATGCTCTATTTTCCTGCCTGATCGTGCGCAGAGGTAAGCGCATACTCCGTGGAGTGCTGCTGCATAGTTACGAAAAAATCTATTCTCGGACTGCCTACTGATCTCTCACAAAGTTAGGCTATTTTTTTTCAGGAGAAGATAGAAATGCGACCTGGACAAACCAGACTTTTTTAATATTTGCGCTATATTACCATCACATTGACGGATCAATTCACTCAGATAAACTTTCTCGGCAGCCCCTTTGAACTCTTTGAGCGACGGCAGAGGACTGTCAAAAATATCTTCAAAAATCCGTTGTCCTATTTTCAGGACACCATCATTGTCAGTGCGGTCATCCGGCTCACTAAGTTCCCCGGAGCCAGTCATCTGTTGTATTTGAGATTTCGCTACTTTTATACGCAGATCACGTGATAAATGTACGGCATAAAGAGTATTTTCCTCACCAGCATCTATCATTGCCCTTTCCAGGATATTAAAAAGCTCTCTCACGTTTCCGGGCCAGGTATATCGTAACAGGGTATCCAAAAAATCCTCGCCCAAATTTTTCAGTGACAGGCCGAATTTATTGGTGAGATATTCCATACGTGCATACAACAGATCCTCAATGTCTTCAGTTCGATTGCGTAACGATGGAAGGTGAATACGTATGGTTTTGATACGAAAGAGGAGATCACGACGAAAACTGCCCTGCTCTACCATTACATCAAGATCACGATTGGTAGCGGCAATAAGGCGAAAATTGCTGGACAGTTGCTGATTATCGCCAACCGGCCGAAAATGCTGTTCCTGCAGTACCCGCAAGAAAACTTTTTGAATGGAAAGCGGCATTTCGCCCACCTCATCCAAAAAAAGGGTGCCACCATCGGCCAGCTTGATTAAACCTAAGCGATCTGAGTGAGCTCCGGTAAAGGCACCTTTACGGTAGCCAAATAAGGTCGACTCTACCAGTGATTCTGTGAGTGAAGCACAATCAACCACCACAAGCTGACCCGATGCCCGTTTACTGTTCTTATGGATTGTGGAGGCAAAGAGTTCTTTGCCGGTCCCGGTTTCACCAGTTATAAGGACATAGGCATCTGAACGGGCCGCTTTAGCGGTCAGTTGCAAACTCGCCTGTATTCTCTGGCTTTTACCAATAACCTGGTTGAATTCCAGTTTTCCCTGTTCAACCCGTGTCTTTTTCTCTTTGTGATACTTAAGTGCCCTATCCAGGGTAAGCCGTATCTCCTTCACACTCGAGGGTTTGAGCAAATAATCCCACACACCGCCTTTAATGGCCAGTTCAGCACCATCGGGATCTCCTCTCCCGGTCAGGATGACAACCTCCGGCGGATCATGCTTGGCCATTATATCAGGTAAAATTTCCAAACCATTGCCATCAGGAAGACATACATCGAGAAAAAGAACGTCATAGTTTTGCTGCTCTAGCAAAAGCAAACCTGTCTTTAAATCATGGGCCATATCGCACAGGTATCCAAGCCGGGAAATCAAGCTCTCCATGGTCTCGCAGGCTTCCTGATCATCGTCGATAATGAGCATATGTTCCATCTTCAAAGCATTCCTGGTAAGAGGTATAAGGCAATAAAAGCTAATCCACCAAAAACTAAGCCTAGAGGGTCACTTGCAAAAGGCAACTTATTCTGCAGTGTCCCCCATATTCACCAGCAGGTCGTTGAGCTCTACACCAGTTTGCTGGCCAGCCTCAACGGCTACAGCGGTAATAGTTTTTTGCAAATCATTTCTATCATAGGGTTTTACAAGAACAGCAACGATATTATCACATGTCGCCGCGGCAGCGACAGCATCCTCTCTTCCGGAAACAATAATCACAGGTAAAAAATGCAGCGCAGTCGCTAGTTCAATGCCGCTCATTTTGGGCATATCATAATCGGAAATAACCAAATCAAACCACTTAGGATCCTTTTGGACCATATCCAAGGCGGTCAGTGGATTTCGCACTGCCTCAACTCTATGTCCCATGTCTGCCAAAATCCGAGGAGTGGTATTCAACTGATCTTCGTCGTCCTCAACAAAAAGAATGGATATTCCACCAGATGCCGAAGACATCCTTTTCATATCGGCAAGAGCAAATGGCTTTTCACTGTGAGGAAGATAGACGGTAATAACAGCGCCTTTACCAAGATCGCTTTGTACCTCTATCCCACCATGGTGTCCCTTTACTATGCCAAGGACCACAGCCAGTCCCAGCCCTGTTCCATCTGTGATATCCTTGGTAGTGAAAAACGGATCAAAAATTTTATCCTGGATGTCAGGGTTGATACCTGGACCGTTGTCTCCCACTCTGATTGCGACATATCTTCCAGGTGCAATATTCAAAACCACAGATTTTTCATCATTAACAACCTCCTCATTCACCTGCACTTCGAGTTGGCCGCCATTTTCGCGAAGGGAGTGGAATGCATTGGTGCAAAGATTAAGGACAACTTGATGAATCTGGCTTGGATCAGCATTGACGAACATATTTGGGGCATCTATTGTAGCTTTGACAGAAATTGTTGCGGGCAAGGAAACATCCATTAGACTTAAGACCTCTTTAACCACCATACTAATATCGGTGGCCCTGAGTTTCCCTTTTGAGGGTCTACTAAAAGAAAGAATCTGTTTTACCACTCCGCCTCCGCGTCTGGCAGCCTTGAGAACACGCCGCAGGTCTTTGGCTGTTTGGGAATCCGCCTGCACATCGTCAATTGCCAGTTCAGTGGAGTTGATGATTGAGGTGAGGATATTGTTGAAATCATGTGCAATTCCACCAGCCAAGGTACCTATGGCTTCCAATTTCTGTGATTGCAGAAGCTGTTTTTCCAGGTTGTGTTCCTTTGTTACGTTTTCTGCAGTACTAAGTATACCGACAATACGTCCCATTTGATCAATTAACGGTACTTTGTTGACTTCAAGCCAACTATGCGTACCATCTAGTTGAATGATTTTCCTCCGCACCTTGAGACATGCTTCCTGGTTACTGACGACGGCAGTATCCACACTGGCTGACCACTGGACATAAGCATCATCGTCTACTACATCTCTGGTTGTTTTTCCGACCATGGCTTCAAAGTCATCAATACCAAAAAACTCCATAAAGGTCCGATTCGCACCGAGATAGTTACCGGTGGTATCTTTCCATGAAACAAGTTGTGGAAGAGTATCCATGAGTGTTCCCTGAAAAGAAAGTTGTTCTATTACCTTACGTTCTATCCTTCGCCGGCTGATCATGGTAGTCCCCAGAAAAAGTAAGGCGATAACCAGGAGGATAAAACTCACCATAATTGTCCAGAAAAGCTCCTTGGGCAGTTCATAAAAGGCTTTGGGAATGTTTATCACCTTTGAAGACTCAGGGAGCAACGTTTTATCTACCTGCAATCGTTGCATGACCAAGTAATCAAACATATATTCGCTTGGTGAATCCTGAACAACAGGGATAGTTTCAACCCGTTCACCTTGTAAAATGCGCAGGGCGAGCCTGGCACCATCCTGGCCGTGTCTAAAACCTGAAAGCAATCGACCACCAATGGCACCATGCCCGAGCGGAAACTCCCAGGCAGTGTAAATGGGAACGGAAGAGTTGGCATAGATCGCCTCCATAACCTCTTCTGTTGTATAGAATTTATCCTGCACGGTCTGGTACCAGGGTGTGAAAAACAAAAAAGTGTCTTCCGGCAAATTTTGGACACGCGCCAGTGTCTCTTCAAGAGTAAGGTGGAACCAGAATTCGACGATGAAATCTTTATCATAAGTGACCATTTGCCTATCGATCTGGCGCTTAATGGCCCTGCCGCCTGAAGTTGACAGATCACCAACAACAATCATTCTGCGTTTTTCAGGATGAAGGCGTCGTGCCACGTTAACAGTCGAAATTAAATCAAAATTCTCCACCACCCCGGTAATATTTTTTCTAGAAAGCTCAACCGAGGCAATGTCATTAATCCCGCAAAATACAACAGGAACATCACCAAACAGAGTTTCCCCATAGCTTTGAATAAAATTAAGGGCATCATTATCCGAAACGATAATGGCGTCGAATTGCTCGTCTTTGAATTTTTCGCGATACAGGGTCAGTAAACTGCTTTTGATATACCCATAGTTATATTTTTT
>JAUVLX010000306.1 GCA_030600525.1 Desulfobulbus sp.
GGTCTATTACATCTACGCTTTTGTGAAATTATTTAAGCGCGGGGAGACCAGTGTTGATTTTTCTGTGCCCACCGGTAACTTCGGTGATATTTTTGCTGGCTATGTGGCCAAACGGTTACTGCCCAAAGGGTGTATTAATTCTCTTATCCTTGCCACTAATGCTAATAATCTTTTGACCCGGTTTGTTACAGGGGGGGATTATTCAAAAGGGAGTGTCGTTGCCACCAGTAGCCCTTCTATGGATATTCAAATAGCGTCCAATTTCGAACGTTACCTCTACTATTTAAGAGATGAAAACGGTCAACAGGTCAAACAGGATATGGCCGACTTTGGCAATACCGGAACCCTGGATTTGAGTAGCTTGAAGAGTCAGGTGAGCCAGGATTTTCTTTCCCGTTCTGTTTCTGAGGAGGAGACTCTGGCGATGATCAGGGATTTTTACAACCAGGAACAGTACCTCCTCGATCCTCATACGGCTGTAGGCGTGAAGGCTGCCTTGGAGTGTGCAGATAACAAGCGACCTGTCGTCTGCCTTGCCACTGCTCACCCTGCAAAATTTGGCGCTGCTGTGATGGAGGCCATTGGCGAAGAACCTATACTGCCGCCAGCACTTGCTACATTAGCCGGTAAAGAGAGCCGGTGTGAGATAATTGATGCTGATTCGGAGGTTGTCCGTTCCTATATCAAGCATAATGGACTCCAATGATTGATATGTATCTGTACCGGCAGCAGGTAGAAGAAGCAGTTGCTTTTCTTCGGCCGCAGCTGCCACGAATGCCGGAAATTATCATCCAGTTGGGAACCGGTTTGAGTGGACTGGTACCGGCTATGGAAGATGCGGTCAGTTTTCCCTACGAAAAGATACCCCATTTTCCGCGCTCAACTGTTGCCACCCACGCAGGTAATCTTATCTGCGGTCGGCTTGGTGGAAAGGACGTGGCTATACTCCAGGGACGTTTCCATTACTACGAGGGATACTCCACCAAGGAAGTGACCTTTCCTGTTCGCGTCCTTTCCCAGCTTGGAGCCCGTACGGCCCTAATTACCAACGCCAGCGGCGGATTGAACAGCAACTTTGAGCCGGGGACGATTATGGTCATGGCAGACCATATCAATCTCCTTCCTGAAAATCCCCTGCGCGGACCCAATATTGATGCATGGGGAGAACGGTTTCCTGATCTCTCCTGTCCTTATGATCCCACTTTGCAACAAAAAGCACTTGCTGCTGCAGTTGCGACAGGTGTTGACAATGTCTGTACTGGCACCTATGTCTGTATCCCCGGTCCCAGCCTGGAGACTCCCGCCGAAACTCGTTATCTGAAGATGATCGGTGCCGATGCGGTTGGCATGTCCTCTGTGCCAGAGGTAATCGTTGCCCTTCATGCCGGGATGAAGGTTTTAGGACTCTCTGTGGTTGCTAATGTCAATGACCCTGATAATTTTCAACCGATACTGCTTGATGATATCGTAAAGGCTGCTGAAGGGGCAGGCTCGCGGTTACGTGCGTTGCTGGTTTCTTTTTTGACGGAGCTCTGAGTATGAACAACAAGCCTGTGGATTTGATCCTGACTGGTCGTTACCTGCTTTCCATGGATAAGGAGGAGACCCTTATTGAGCAGGGGGGACTGGCCATCAACGATGGGACCATTATTGCAAGGGGAAGGGCCGAAGAAATCTGTTCTGCCTACAGCGCCAAGCAGACCATAGCTGAAGAGCATGGATTGATCATGCCCGGTCTTGTTAATACCCATACTCATGCTGCTATGTCTTGTTTTAGAGGACTTGCAGATGATTTGCCACTCATGCAATGGCTGCAGGATTATATTTTCCCTGTTGAGGCTACCTTGTCGGGGGAAATGGTGTACAGCTCCACTCTTTTGTCGCTGTGTGAAATGATTAAGTCTGGGACTACTACTTTCTGCGATATGTACCTCTTTGCCGCTGATGTGTGTCGTGCGGTAGAGCAGTCTGGTATGCGTGCCTGGGTAGGGGAGGTACTGTATGATTTTCCTTCGCCAAATTACGGTGAGCTTGCAAACGGTTTTGCCTACACGGAAGATCTGCTTGCGCAGTACCGCAATCATGAGCTGATCCAGATAACCCTCGATCCCCACGCTGTTTACACCTGTGCCCCTGAACTGCTGGTACGCTTGGGCAACATGGCCAGAGACAACGACCGGTTGTACCATATCCACCTTGCAGAAAACAGTGATGAGGTCAATACCTGTAAAGAGCGTTACGGGTGTTCACCTGTCCAGCATTTGGAACAACTTGGCCTTTTAGGTGAACACGTCGTGGCTGCTCACTGCGTGATGGTAACAGATGACGAGATTGGGCTTATGGCAGAAAGAGGCGTGAAGGTTGCCCACTGTCCAGAGTCGAACATGAAGTTGGCGTCAGGTGTAGCGCCTGTGCCTAAATTCATTGATCAGGGGGTAATCGTTGGGATCGGTACCGATGGCGCTGCCTCCAATAACGATGTTGATATGTTTGGTGAAATGAACACCGCGGCGAAGCTACATAAAGTTACCTGTATGGATCCCACTGCCATGGATGCAGTTTCTACTCTTCATGCTGGCACCATGGGTGGCGCCAGAGTTCTTGGTGCAGAGAAGATGATAGGATCCCTTGAGGTTGGGAAAAAAGCTGACTGCATCGTCATTGACCTTGATCAACCCCATCTGACTCCTCTGTATAATCCTGTTTCACACCTTGTGTATGCGGCCAGAGGCGGTGATGTTCTTCATTCCGTTATCAATGGCCAGGTGGTGATGGAGGATCGTCAACTGCTTACCCTTGATGAAACTGCCATTTTACGTAAAATACAGGAAATGGCGGCAGTAATCGGAAAGCAAAAGAATGCCGGTTGACAGTGCATCGTTTGAAATGCTATTGTTCGAGCATTTAACAGTTAAGTAAGGGTATCTTGAATTATTAGTAATTTCGTTCGAGATCAGGTAAGCTCCGACTCCGAGGTATGGGATAGATTTTGCCAAAGGTATGTATCTAATATTCCGAGGATAAAATTTTGAGCATAATGCTGAGATCGGGCAAAATGGCAATTATTCAAGATAGCCGTAATTTATAAAGAGGTAACCTTATGTTCGGTCTTGGAATGCCCGAATTGATTATTATTCTTGTTATTATCGTTATTATTTTTGGTGCAGGTAAACTGCCTGAAATTGGTAGCGGTATAGGTAAAGGCATTAAAAATTTTAAAGATGCTACTAAGCAGGAAAAGGAATCAAAATCCCTTGAAGAAGATAAAAAAGATCCTGAAGCGTAAGCAGATAAGTCTGTAACTGCGTTTTTCAGGGAGGAGAACCATGTTTGGATTAGGCACACCAGAACTCCTTGTTATTTTTGGTATAGCATTTCTTATTTTCGGCGGGAAAAAACTCCCCGAAATAGGTGCTGGTCTCGGTAAGGCGATTGGTTCCTTTAAAAACGGTCTCAACGATGTTGAGGATATGGGACTGGATATTAAAAAAAGCCTGCCTGGCGTGAGAGAAGTTACCGCGATACAGGATAAAGTGGACAAGGCTACAAATATATCCAAAGTGCTTACCAAGTAATTTTTAAATCTCCTTGTCGATACCATCGTTCAAGGAGATTTTCTTTTTTGTAGTTTAACGTGTTCTCTTTAGACAAAGTTCTTCAAAATTGTAACTAGGAACCATTGGTAACAATTTGTTCTTATGAAGGATTCTCCTTTCCCCTTGACAAGGTTGAAGGGTTTCTGTAATTTTGCATGTTTGCAATTCAGCTTAAATTCATGAGATATCCCCTGTCTCTGGAATGACTTCTGCTAGTATTGTATCGCCAGTTTTCCTGGTCAAATCCGCTTCCAAGAATGACTTTTTCAGGAGTAATGCATGTGCCGATTAGCTCTAAAAAGCGCAGATGAACCGTTTTCCCCATACGAAGTCCTTACTGCCATGGAGGCCATGCAGGAAGGATATGATGGCAGTGGCCTAGGACTGCTGCTGCGTGGAATCGAGTTTGAAGATTTTAAACTGCACCCCCGTCATGTTATTTTATCCGGGATTGCCCATACCGAAAAGGCCCTGAACCGCATGGCCGACTATATGACGGCCTCCGGATATGAGTTTAGGTATCAACATGATTTTGAACGACGTAAAGGTGTGATTGATGAACGGTCACGAGGTCGATTTAAATATGTCGTCAGGGTATACAGAGTGCCAGAGGTATGGGAAGGCCTGACTAAAGAAGAACAGGAAGCCGAGCTGCTCACCACCCGTCTTGGCCTACGCAAAGACGGGGAAGAACATGGGGGCGATTTAACGGTTTTCTCACTCTGGCATGATGTTATCACTATCAAAGAGGTAGGTTGGCCCTTGCAGGTCGGTGATGGTCTCGGCCTTGACGATGACCGCATCAAGGCAAGGGTTGTCATGGCCCAGGG
>JAUVLX010000053.1 GCA_030600525.1 Desulfobulbus sp.
CATCCAGAATACCATAAGATTAAGGCAGTTTGTGCCTGTGGTAACGAATTTGAACTTGGTTCTGTAAAAAAGGAAATGAAGGTTGAAATTTGTTCAGCCTGTCATCCATTTTTTACTGGGAAACAGAAGTTGGTGGATACCGCCGGACGAATCGAAAAATTCAAGAAGAAGTATGCTGAACATCTGAAAAAGTAAGAAAGCAATTTCTACTTCATATCCACATGGCTCCTATTAGGGGACATGTGGATTTTTTTTATTTTGGACACCCCTGATCATGTTTGAAAATCTTCGCGACATTGACGAAAAGCTGAGTGTTCTTGAGCATCAACTTTCTGATCCTCAGTTGGCTAATAATCAAAAGGAATACCAGGCAGTTGTGCGCGAGCATTCTGCCGTATCTAAGCTCGCAGTTCTTTATGGGGAATATGTCGGTCTTCTAGACGAGCAGGATGAACATACTGCCATGATCCGGGATGAAGACGAAGATCCAGACATGGTTGAGCTTGCTAAGGCCGAATTGGATGAAGGGAAACTGAGAATAACGGAACTTGAAACAGGAATTCGAGTTCTGCTTTTGCCCAAAGACCCTAACGACGAAAAGAATATTTTTCTCGAAATCAGAGCCGGTACAGGTGGCGATGAAGCTGCCTTATTTGCTGCCGATCTTTTCAGGATGTACAGTCGGTATGCTGAATCTCAGGGATGGCGAGTTGAGGTGATGAGTTCCAATCCCATCGGCATTGGTGGATTTAAGGAAATTATAGCCTTGGTTAAGGGCAAAAACGTTTTTTCAAGATTGAAATACGAATCAGGTGTTCACCGGGTACAGAGAGTACCCGACACAGAGACCCAAGGTAGGATTCATACTTCAGCTGTTACTGTTGCTATTATCGCGGAAGTTGAAGAGGTCGATTTGAACATTGCACCGAACGAATTGAAATTTGATGTCTTCCGTTCTTCTGGACCGGGGGGGCAATCGGTAAATACTACAGATTCTGCAGTACGAATTACCCATCTCCCTACAGGTTTGGTCGTCACCTGTCAAGATGAAAAATCCCAACATAAGAATAAGGCCAAGGCATTGCAGGTACTCAGGGCCCGCCTTTCCGATAAATTGGAAAATGAAAGGCAGAGCTTGATTTCCGAGGAGCGGAAAAGCCAAGTTGGGAGCGGGGACAGGAGCGAACGAATTCGGACCTATAATTTTCCCCAGGGGCGAGTAACAGACCACCGTATCAATCTCACCGTCTATAAGCTGGACCAGATTGTTTCCGGCAACCTTGATGAGGTGATCATTCCTGTTATTACCCATTTCCAGTCAGAATCTCTTAAAATTGCGCAGTAGTTTTCCGCGCTCTATGAAAATCACAGACCTCCTTGAGGAGGCAGCCCACCGATTAGAACAGGCTGGCATTGAAGAATATATGCTTGACGCTCGCCTGCTTTTAGAATTTGTGACCCACATGTCACGGAGTGAGCTGCTCCTGGACGGTGATAAGACACTCGATCCTGCAATCCGTGATAATTTTTTGTTCTTGATTGATCAACGTTGCCAGCGTATCCCCCTGCATTATATTACAGGAGTTCGCGAGTTCTGGTCTCTTGACTTTCATGTCTCTCCATCTGTGCTCGTTCCCAGGCCGGAAACCGAGTTTATGCTTGATCACATCCTTGCAGACGTAGATTTTGAGAAGGAGACTTGCAGAGCACTGGATATGTGTACCGGCAGCGGAGTTATTGCCGTGGTCCTTGCCTTGGAGCTTGATTGTTCTGTAACTGCAATTGATATTTCACCTTTAGCGCTTGCTGTGGCTGCACAAAACGTTGACAGCCATTCCTGTGGGCATCTCGTGCAGCTTGTAGGAAGCGATCTTTTTGCTGCACTGCAACCTGGCGCAAGCTTTGATCTCATCGTGTGTAACCCCCCTTATATCTCTGATAAGGATATTCCCTCCCTCCAACCAGAGGTTAGTCGGTTTGAACCGATGTTAGCGCTCTCTGGTGGATCTAGTGGGCTTGATTGTATTAAACAGGTTATATACCAGGCCAAAAACCACCTGGCTCCAGGAGGGCAAATCTTTTTTGAGATTGGTGCTGATCAGGGTCGGCAGGTAAGTGAGCTTTTTGTGGCTGCTGGAGACTATAAAAAAATCGCTATTGTTCCTGACTGGGCAGGGCGCGATAGAGTTGCCCAGGCTTGCTTTTGTGGATGATTTCCTTTTTGCAATGAGGGCAACTCTGTTAGGTGTGACGGTGATTACTATAACGAGGATATATGGATAAGATTAGATTGAGTGGTGGTAACCCCCTCTATGGTACGGTTGGTGTCAGTGGCGCGAAAAATGCTGCTTTGCCGCTCATAGCTGCAACATTGCTCTCGCCCGGGTGGCATACTCTTGAAAATGTCCCTGATCTCAGAGATACTAGAACCATGCTCAAATTATTAGAGATCCTTGGTGCCGTATGGGAACGGGATGGTAAAAGGGTGAGAATTAATACCGATAATTTATCCGGTGTTGAAGCCCCTTACGAATTAGTGAAAACCATGCGTGCCTCAGTGTTAGTCTTAGGACCGCTGCTTGCCCGGCTGGGAACAGCTCGGGTTTCTTTGCCCGGTGGATGTGCCATTGGTGCGCGTCCGATTAATTACCATCTCCAGGGTTTTGAGCAACTGGGCATTACAACCAGTCTTAACGAAGGATATGTTGAAGCCAAGGTCGAAAACCGATTACAGGGTGGCATCGTCTATTTCGACAAACCGTCTGTTACTGGTACCGAAAACATTCTGATGGCCTCTGTTTACGCGCACGGGCAGACAATTATTAAAAATGCTGCCAGGGAACCTGAAATTGCCAACCTGATCGATATGTTGACAGGAATGGGAGCAGAGATTGAAGGAAAGGGGAGTGACCGTTTAACCGTTAACGGGGTAACTCGGCTCGAGGCGACTGTCTCGTCAATTATACCTGACCGTATTGAAACTGGTACTTTCATGATTGCTGTTGCCGCAGCAGGAGGGAAGGTCGAAATTCAAGATTGTGTACCTGCCCACCTGCCAGCATTGACAGAAAAATTGTTGCGCTGCGGGGTTGATATAGAGGTGGGAGAAAACAGTCTCAGCGTGTCTTGCCCCTTAAGCACGGAAGAAAACCGCTGCCAACTGAAGAGTGTTGATATCACAACCTTGCCTTACCCTGGTTTCCCGACCGACCTTCAGGCTCAGTTCATGGCGCTGATGGCCTTGGGAAACGGTACAGCTGTCATGCATGAAACAATTTTTGAAAACAGATTCATGCATGTCGCTGAATTGGAAAGAATGGGAGCGGATATTAAGATCGATGGGGCAACTGCCATTGTTCGTGGCGTTGGCCGCCAAGGACTGAGTGGCGCTCAGGTGATGGCAACTGATCTACGTGCATCTGCTTCCTTGGTTATAGCCGGACTTGCAGCAGAAGGGGAAACTGAGATTTCTAGGATATACCACCTGGAGCGAGGGTATGAAGATATAGTGAAAAAACTGGCTGATCTCGGTGCTGATATTCAACGAATCAGTGGGTAATCGTCTCCGGCAGGGGTAGGAAAAGCCGGATAATGCAACCGTAGTCAGCATCACTATCAATTTCAATGATTCCGTTATGGTTGTCAACAAGTTGCCTGACAATGGCCAACCCCAGGCCGGTACCATTTTCACGGGTGGAAAAAAAAGGGGTGAAAACCTTCTCTCGTAATATTGCTGGTATTCCTGGTCCTGTATCACAAACTTCTATGCAGGTATAATTTTTGTTCTTTTTGTTGGTTTCATAGGCGTGGATGGCTACCTTGACTGTTTGTTCTGAGTCGGGAATGGAGCGTGTATTTTCAATCAGGTGCGTCAGTATGGTTTGAATCTGCTGTTGGTCACCCCAGCAGTTCAAGTGGACCTCTATGTTTTTAACCAAATACCCCTTCTCAAGCTGCTCGTAAAGAGGGAACGTTTTTTCAGATACCTCCGTTATCAGACGGCTCAGGTCAAACCATTGCAGAGAAACAGCCATAGGCCTCGCAAACTGGAGGAAATCCGTGATGGTTGTAGCCATCCTTTTTGATTCCCGTAGTATGATTCCAACCAACGTTTTGCTTGTATTTCCGCTGGTCGTGACGTTTGCACTATAGTCCATGGCCAGGATCTGCGCTGATCCGGAAATGGCTGCCAACGGGTTGCGGAAATCGTGGGCAACCGAAGCACTGAGCTCACCTATTGCAGCCATCTTTTCAGCATCACGGACCTGCTTTTCCATGAGCTCAATCTTACTGATGTCCTGTAGTGTTACCACTTTACAACAGGAATAGACATCCTCACCTTCTTGTGCCGTTGGTATGCCTAACTTGGAAAAAGAGTAGCCAACCCGGATAACCGTGCCATCACTTCTCTCCAGGTGGCAGACATTGCGCTCCCTGCCACCTGTAAGCTGTATCTCGGGAAAACATGTATGAATGTTATTTCCCAGAACACGTTTCTTTGGACACCCTGTGATCCGTTTTGCTGCGTTATTATACGAAGTGATTATATTTTTTTCATCGGTGGTGATGATGCCTGTGGTGATGTCATCAAAAATTTGTTTGTACAGCAGTGAGAGGCGATCAAATTCAAGAACTGTTTTTGAAAGTTCTTTTTCCGTAAACCGTAAACGACCGGCCAATTGCCCGCTGATGATAGCTATTACAAAAAAAGTAATACCGTAAACCGCAAAGAGATTTGAGGCGGTGAAAGGGTCGCTTGGTGGTTGATAGGCGGTATGTTGGAAATAAAGTGGGACCACACCGAAGTATTCCATCCCCAGCACGACTGCATAGGCAATGGTTGCCGCTGCAGCGGGAATAAGCCCACCAATTTTATAGAGTATCAAGCCGCCGACAATGATGGGGAGAATGAAAACCGGGGTGAAAATGGACTGGCTGCAGCCGCTAGCGTATACAAGCAATGCTGTGAATCCAATGTCGGCCAAGAGTTGAATAACCCCAAAACGTCGTAACGAGAGTGCTTTGCGTCGCAAAATAAGTACTGAGCCTACAGAAAAAAAGACAACGACGATCAGGAATGCAATCGATATGTGCAGTTTAGGCAGGATGAGACCATGGGTCTGGATACTAAAGATAGTTGGTACTGTAACCAGTAACGTGAAAAGGCAGACACGTACAAATATAAATGAAAGAATATGCTGCTTCAGCTGCTGGTCTGTATCCTCAACAGGTACAAAACTGTTGAGCCAGTTATAGATGGGATTCACTGTATAGGAGTATCAATTAAAGAAAAGGGGGAAGGCCGCGTACGGTAATCATTCGATTTCGTTGTGACGAAAGGCAAAAAGTTAGTCAATTTTATATTTTTTTGTCTTGTAACGTAAACTGCGAAAACTGATTTTTAGAAGATCTGCTGCCCGCATTTTCGAGTTATCGGCCTTATCAAGTGCATGAAGGATCATTTCTTTTTCCAGTTGGTACAAAATATCTTCCATGCCACGCTCAAAGAATTCATCTTCATTCATTGCAGCAACAAAGAGCGGTTGTTCGACATTTTCCACAGGTTGTTGTTGATTGCGACGATGTATGGAAAGCATCAGGTTTTCCGGAAGAATAATATTTGACGATTCCAGTGCCACTCCCCGTTCAATGATATTTTCCAATTCTCGAACATTGCCTGGGAAATCGTACTCCATGAGAACTTCAAGACCGTATGAGGAAATGGACTGCACACCCTTGCCCAGGATCTTAGCGTATTTTTGTAGAAAGTGATTTACCAAGAGGGGGACGTCACCTATGCGTTCCCTTAACGGCGGAACTCGAATAGGCACAACCGCTAACCTGTAATAGAGATCTTCCCTGAATTTTCCGGAAATGATTTCTTCCTCTAAAATTCGATTGGTTGCCGCGATAATTCTAACGTTGACCTTGCGTGTCTTAGTGGAGCCAACAGGCATGAATTCTCTTTCCTGGAGTACTCGTAATAGTTTAGTTTGAATAATCGGGGTGAGTTCGCCTATTTCATCAAGAAAAGCGGTACCCTGGTCAGCTAACTGGAAAAGTCCGGCTTTGTCGGCAATGGCACCTGTAAATGAACCTTTAACATGACCAAAAAGTTCGCTTTCAAGCAGGCTCTCGGGAATGGCACTGCAGGTAATGGGAACAAACGGCCTGTCAGTTACCCTGGAATGGTTGTGAATGGCTTGGGCTACCAGTTCTTTTCCTGTACCCGATTCTCCGTAGATCAAAACATTTGCAGGGGTAGGAGCAATTTTCTTAATGAGGTTAAAAATTTTAACCATTTCCTGGCTTTGCCCAATAATTTTAGGAAAACTGTTAGTTTGTTCCTGAGCACTTACATTATTCTTCTTGGCCAGACCGGAATGGATGACATCTTTAATCTCATCCACATTAAAGGGTTTAGTAATGTAATCAAATGCCCCGTTTTTCATGGCAGTGACTGCGTCATCAGGGCTGGCAAAGGCCGTGATCATTATCACTCCGATATCAATGTTGATCTCTTTGATAGCTGCGAGCAGGTCCAGACCACTCATGCCAGGCATGCGAATGTCTGAAATGACCAAATCAATAGGATGTTTTAGTATACTATCTATTGCTGTTTTTCCGTTCGGAGCAGTGAAAACCTGGTATCCTTCTTTTTCAAGCAGGATTTTAAGAAATTCACGCATGCTCAGTTCATCGTCAACAACAAGCAGGGATGCCATAAAATACCTATAAAATATCCACTATTTCAACTGATTGTACCATCTTGGCAGTTTAGCCTTAACAGGTGCCGTAAGTCAAATGTTATCCGGTTATCAGGCGGACGTGCCCGACGTGAGCCGAGTGTATGGGGGCTTCTCATCGGTGAGAAGGCCTTTTTATCCAGTTTACATTACCACCAAGATGCGGTAGATTTCTCCAATTTATTAATATTATCAACAGGTATAAGTTGTGGGCAATCAAGAGACTTTTGATAAACAGACATTAACGGAACATCTGACAGAGCTTCGCTCTTGCCTGATCATTTCAATGGCAGCCATTGGTGCTGGTTTTGCCATAGCCTACACGTGTATACGACCCATCGCAGATTGGTTTTTTCATCCATTGATTCAGGTACTGCCCGATAACCAGAGTTTGATTTTTATCTCTTACCAGGAAGGGTTTTTTTTTATCTAAAATTAGCCCTGGTATGCGGACTGTTAATGGCAAGTCCTGTTCTTTTTTACCAGCTTTGGCGTTTTATTGCACCTGGGCTGTACCACCATGAAAAGAGGGCGCTGCTTCCTTTCACGTTTATTTCCTCTTTGTGTTTTTTAGGTGGGGCTGCATTTGGTTACTTTGTTGTTTTTCCACCGGCTTTCTCCTTTTTGATCGGATATTCAAGCTCGTTCTTGGAACCTATGCCTGCGGTAAGTGAGTACTTTTCCCTGGCCTTACGGTTACTTCTAGCTTTTGGAGTTGTTTTTGAGTTGCCTGTATTTATGGTTTTTTTAGCAAAAGTAGGAGTGGTCAATAAACAATTTTTGCAAAAAAATCGTAAGTATGCACTATTGATCGCCTTTATTGTAGCCGCGATATTAACACCCACCCCGGATATCGTTAATCAACTGCTTATGGCAGGTCCGCTGATAGTGTTGTATGAGGTGAGTATTATCGCTGTATCTCTGTTTGTTAAGTCTTCATTTCTAGGGTTTCCAGAAAAGAAAGATTCTTAAGAAATTGCATTTTTAGGAAACAAGGCGAGCCGGGAAAAGAGGGCTGAGGGAAGAGTCGATATGTTTGATGACTCTGTGTTGAAGTGTTATTGTCTGGTCGTGCAGGACTTTTTACAGTTATAGTATTTGAAGTGATAAATAAGTACCTTGAGGAGATTTACAATGGCATATATTACTGACTTTGAGAAGGCCCTTGAGATTGGCCGACCACCTAATATTACGAATCTTTTTCCACATTCGCGGGCACTGATCGTAAGTGGTAAGGTTATTGACCGCGCAATGATGGCAAAGGGTGGGGCTATGACCATCGCAGCCAACGGGCGGAGTAATGTAGTGATTCGTGGTGCTCTCAAGGCTGCTCAAAGAGCACGTTCGGCGATTATAATCGAGATCGCCCGTTCTGAAGGCGGTGCTAATGCATATTGTGCCGTCAATTATTGGAATATTGCCCGTCAAGTTGATGCGTTGTGTAATGAATTGGGTATCACTGTTCCGGTGGCCATCCATGCGGATCATTACGGTATAAAAAGCTCAGCTGATATACCCTTTGCAATTACTGAAATTCCTTCAATTTTTGATGCAGGAATTACCTCAATTGCCATAGATGCATCGCACATGCCTGATGAGGATAATTTACTGGCAAGTATAGAATTAGCTAAATATGTGCCTTCGTGGGCTGGATTTGAGACCGAAGTTGGAGAAATAAAAGGGACTCTTGGGCTTTCATCATCTGAAGAGGCCTTGTTTTTGATCCAGGGACTCAATGCTCATAATATTTTTCCGGATTGGATTGCTTTAAATAACGGGACAACCCATGGAATAGAAGCTTCAGCCCAGGGAATCCAGGTTGAGTTAACAGCTGAAATTCACGATGCTCTCGCAAAATATGCTGTTTCTGGAGCCCAGCATGGGACCTCGGGAAACAATTCCGATCGACTGCGAGAGATTGCTTCCAAGACACAGTCAACTAAGGCCAATGTGGCAACGGCTCTACAGATGATTTCCTGGGGGCTTGCAGTCAATGATTACGGCAATGCAACCCTTGATGCTGAAGGCGAGTTTATCAAGGCATCCGGTGAAGGGGTTACTGGTGAATTGTGGAAGGAAATTCTGCAGTATGCCGAAACTCAGGGCTGGAAAAAAGGGGATTACAAGAAGCTCAACTTGCCCTTTGAAAATAAAATCATGGGCCAGCCAAAAGCCATTCGTGAGAGGATGGCAAGAAGGGTGGAAGATTTTGTCTACACCTTGTTGGTTGAGGTTTTCAACGCCGCTGATACTGCCAGATATGGTGTTGAAGCCCTGCTTGACGCTGGCAGCTATGATCTCGGCCCTAAAACGGGCCGCCTTGAGCCTTTGGAAGAATGGAGTGAGTCTGAGATTCGCAAGCGAGCTGCAACCCTTGATACTGATAAAGGACCGGAAGGTGATTTTGACGATTAACCCTTCTTTTAGGGTAAATAGGTAGGGTCTCCTTAATTTAGCGTTTTTTGAATAGAATACTATGGAAACAATTCTTATAACCGGTGCTGCCGGATTTATCGGCCATGGGCTGGCAAAACGTTTGCTGGAACAGGGCCGGACCGTTGTTGGCCTGGATAATATAAATGATTATTACGACCCGCAGCTGAAGCGGGATCGACTGGCACAGTTAAAACCTTTCAAGACATTCTCCCATGCTGAATTTAATATGGCCGATCGTCAGGAAATGGAAAAATTGTTTGCAGAATCCAACTTTGATGCTGTTGTGAATTTAGCCGCTCAGGCTGGGGTACGCTATTCACTTATTAATCCTCATTCGTACGTGGATACCAACCTTGTCGGTTTTGTTAATGTCTTGGAAGGGTGTCGCCAAAGTGGTGTCAAGCATTTGGTGTATGCATCTTCAAGTTCTGTCTATGGTGCCAATACCAAGATGCCTTTTTCTGTCCATGATAATGTGGATCATCCTGTCTCCTTGTATGCGGCATCGAAAAAAGCCAATGAGTTGATGGCTCATTCCTATAGCCACCTCTTTAACCTGGCAACCACCGGCCTTCGTTTTTTTACAGTTTATGGCCCTTGGGGACGCCCTGACATGGCTTTGTTTCTCTTTACCAAGGCCATTTTAGAGGGGCGACCCATTGATGTCTTTAATAATGGGGAGATGGAAAGGGATTTTACCTACATTGACGATATTGTCGAAGGCGTTTTGCGGGTTATCGACCATGTACCTCAACCCAATGTAGACTGGCGGGGCGATGCACCGGATCCAGCCACCAGCTATTGCCCGTGGCGGGTTTTTAACATCGGCAATAATAACAAAGAAAAGTTGATGCACTATATAGAGGTGTTGGAAAAGTGTATTGGCCGAAAGGCTGAGAAAAATTTTCTGCCCATGCAGAATGGGGATGTTCCAGCCACCTACGCTAATGTTGATGACTTGGTAAGGGAAATTGATTTTAAACCGGCGACCAGTATTGAAGATGGTATTAAACGCTTTGTTAACTGGTACAGAGAATACTACAGTATCTGAGCAATGAAGCCCTTTTTTCAAGGGGGATGATAATTGACATAGAATAACTACAGGGACGTGAGGTGTTGTTCACATCCCTGTAGAATTCGTCCTGCAACAGGTCGCGACCGCTGACCTATCCTTTTTTCATGAATATGTTGTTACTTTCCAAGAAGTTTGCGCGTGCCAGCAATAATGCCTTTGCTGTCGATCCCTGCATTTTCCCATAAGATGTTCTGCGGTCCATGTTCGACAAACGAGCTTGGATAGCCGAGCATGTGTAAAGGCACATGAATGGTTTGTTCGTTGAGCATCTGGAGCACCATGCTACCAAAGCCGCCCTGGATACAGTTATCCTCAATAGTGATTATATTCTGGGTTGTTTTCGCCCATTTGCAGATGAGCTCATGATCAAGGGGTTTGATGAACCTGGGGTTAATAACCGCTGCAGAAATACCGAATGCCTCAAGTTCTTTTGCTGCCTGTAGGGCTGGGTATACTCGGTTACCCACAGGGAGGAGAAGCACATCCTGGCCGGGTCTAAGTAACTCCCCTTTACCATGGGGCAGTGCAGTAAAATTAAGGTCAAAGGGAATCCCTTCTCCATTACCGCGTGGGTAGCGTATTGCAACCGGTCCATCATGTTGTGAAGCAGTATACAGCATGTGCTGTAATTCGTTTTCATCCTTAGGGGCCATCATGGTTAAATTTGGCACAAAGGAAAGAAAAGAAATATCAAATATTCCATGATGGGTGGGACCGTCCGCACCAACGACACCGCTTCGATCCAGGGCAATGGTTACCGGTAGGTTGGGCAGGCACACATCATGTACCAATTGGTCAAGAGAACGCTGCATAAAGGTGGAATAGACCGCGAAAAACGGACGCATGCCTTCAAGTGCCAAGCCGGCGGCAAAGGTAATGGCGTGTTGTTCGGCAATACCAACGTCGAAAAAACGATCAGGAAACTCTGCACAAAATGGCTGGAGGCCGGTACCGCCGGGCATGGCGGCTGTGATTGCAGCTATTTTGTCATTGTTGCGGGCAAGTTTACAAAGAGTGTTGCCGAAAACCTTGGTGTAGGACGGAATGGCACTCCCTGATTTTTTGGGTTTACCTGAATCAATATCAAAGGGACCAACCCCGTGATAGGCACCTGGGTTGTCCTCAGCAGGTTTGTAGCCTTTGCCCTTGGTTGTCACAACATGGACTAGGACAGGGCCGTGGCTGTTGTCGCGAACATTGGCAAGCGTTTCTATCAGGTTGTCAAGGTCATGCCCTGGTATGGGGCCAACATATTTGAATTTCAGTGCTTCAAAGAGAATGCCAGGGGTAAGGAATGCTTTCAGGCTCTCTTCGCTTTTGCGGAGGATGGAGAGTATGTTTTCACCCACAGAAGACAAGGCCATCAATCGTTCTTCGATGTGATCGCGTACTCTGCGAATGGTTTTCCCTGTCATTTTTCTGCTGAGAAAGCTGGAAAATGCCCCAACGTTTTGCGAGATGGACATCTCGTTATCGTTGAGGATTACGATCAGGTTTTTGTCCAGGTCACCAGCATGGTTGAGAGCTTCAAAAGCCATTCCAGCGGTCATGGAACCGTCACCGATAATAGCAATCACCCGGCTGTCATCGTGTTGTAGCTCCTTAGCTACCGCCATACCTAAACTGTAGGAGATGGAGGTGGAACTGTGCCCGGTCTCAACCGGATCGTAAATACTTTCAGAGCGTTTGGGGAATCCACTGAGCCCTTTATATTTGCGAAGGGTATGGAATATGTCTTTTCTGCCTGTAAGAATCTTGTGGGCATATGCCTGGTGGCCGACATCCCAGATCAGTTTATCTTCAGGAGTATTAAAGACATAGTGGAGTGCCATGGTGAGCTCTACGACACCGAGGCTGGGTGCGAGATGCCCGCCAGTCTCGGCGACCGTTGAAATAATGGTCTCTCTGAGTTCGTGTGTAAGTATCTGCAACTCATCAGGGCCGAGAGTACGTAGATCCTTGGGCGAATTTATAAAATCTAACACTTTTTGCTGCTGATCCACCGGGTTGTTCATAATGAGCATGTTAATACTTCCGTTCTATAATATAGGTTGCTATGCCCCTGAGCGGCTCAGCGTGGTGATCAAAAATGGTTAGGGAGTCAAGTGCGTTGTCAACTGCTTCTTTGGCCATTTTTTTTGACTGATCGATCCCAAAAAGGGAAGGGTAGGTGACCTTGTCGGCTTCTTCGTCGCTACCTACCGGCTTGCCGAGTTCCTCTGTAGTTGAGACTACATCGAGCAGATCGTCAATTATCTGGAAAGCAAGGCCAATGTTGTTACCGTAGTTTGTCAGAGCTTGTTCCTGTTCGTTTGTAGCACCTGCAGCAAGACCACCGCTTACAACAGAGGCGGTGATCAGTGCTCCTGTTTTACTTTTGTGGATGGTTTTTAAGGTTTCATAGGCAACCTGTTTGCCTTCGTAGATCATATCAAGTGATTGACCGCCGACCATGCCAAACGATCCGGCTGCCTGGGCGATTAACTGTATGACGCGCAATTTGACAGTTGGGTCAGGGGATGAGCTCTCGTTGCTGAGCAGCTCAAAGGCATTGGTCAGGAGCCCGTCTCCTGCCAGGATAGCAGCTGCCTCACCATAGATGGTGTGGTTGGTAGGCTTGCCCCGGCGAAGATCATCATCATCCATGGCTGGTAGGTCATCATGGATCAGGGAATAGGTATGGATACATTCCATGGCACCGGCAATGGGCAGTATTTTTTCTAGGTTACACTTACCGCCACTGACTGCTTCTGCACCTGCAATACAGAGGATGGGCCGAACTCGCTTGCCACCGACAAAAAGGCTGTAACGCATTGCTTCAATATGGGGGGCAAAGTCGCCAACAGGCTGAGCAATTACTTTTTCCAGGTACGCCTCAATAACACTGCGATGTTTGTTCAGGTATGCCTTAATTTCCAATTGAGTTCTCCTCAAAGGGGACATTTTCATAGGTGTCATTTTTTTTCATGAGTATATCTACCCTGCTCTTGGCTTCTTCAAGGGTACTGTTGCAGAAGTTGACCAACTGCATGCCTTCGTCAAATTTTTTTAAGCTCGTTTCCAAGGGCAATTCACCGGCTTCCAGCTCCAAGGTGATTTTTTCCAGTTTGGTGAGCGCAGTTTCAAATGATTTTTTGGCCATACCTTGGCTCCGTGGTATCTCCCGTAGGGAAGGGTGTTGGTTTGGTGCTTGCCTTGCAATGCGTACAAGGGTAATCTTGTAGTTTAAACATATTAGCCCTACCTTTCAATACCTGTTTGGCAATGATACACTATATTACCCAATTTGTTTCCTGGCTACGCATAGAAAAGGGATATTCCCCGCATACTATCGATGGTTACAGGCGTGATGTGAACGAATTTTATCGATTTTGCGAAGCACCAGTTCACATTGAAGCCATGGATAGTGCCTCGGTGAAAAGATTTACTGCGTCCTTGTATGCTGTTAACAGCAGCGCTACTATTGCAAGAAAGCTGTCAGCGCTGCGGACATTTTTCCGCTATCTGGTAAGAGAGGAAGTGCTGCGTGCAGACCCGCTTGTGGGTATTGCAAATCCAAAAATGGGAAAGCACATTCCTAATTTTCTTACAGTGGATGAGGTGTTCGCCTTACTCGAAACACCACAATCCAAAGACACGTTTCATTTTCGGGACCGTGCAATTATGGAAATGTTGTATGCTACAGGGATGCGAGTCTCCGAACTTGTTGCAACTGATGTGGCAGATTATGAACGGGCAGCAGAGGTGGTCCTGGTCAAGGGGAAAGGACGGAAAGAGCGGGTGGTACCTTACGGGAGGACAGCAGCCGAGGCACTGGGATACTATCAGGGGCAGCGGCAGTGTCTTATAGTTGCCAGGGTGAGTCGCGGTTATGAGGCGGAACGAGAAGCGATGTTTCTCAATAGTCGCGGAACCCGTTTGAGTGTCAGAAGTATCGAGCGAGTAATCCGTATGTATGGTGAGCGTGCAGGGATCGAGGTAGTGGTTACTCCTCATGGGCTTCGTCATTCTTTTGCAACTCACTTACTGGAGATGGGGGCAGATTTACGTATGGTTCAAGAATTGCTGGGTCATGTTAGTTTATCGACCACTCAGAAATATACCCATGTCAATGTGGAGCATCTCACCCTTGTCTATGATAAGGCCCATCCCAAAGCACAGCTCCCTGATCTTGGGGAGGAAGGTAAATAATGCAAAGTCCTCTGCTATTCAGAAGAAAAACGTGACGTGCTGAAGGATGAACAGGGATTGACTCTTGGATGCTGAGTGCTTAGAATTGCCCAGCACTGTGAATCCTTACCAATGTTGAAAATATCTTTTTAAAAAAATATGAAAAAAATTCGATCTACAACTATAATTGCCTTGCGCCATAAAGGTGAAGTCGTGGTTGCCGGAGACGGTCAGGTCACCTTGGGCGCCACTGTTATCAAACATCAGGCAAAGAAGGTGCG
>JAUVLX010000097.1 GCA_030600525.1 Desulfobulbus sp.
AGGCTTTGCTCGTCAATTATGAGAGAATGATACCGCATACCCTGAAACGGATTTTCAAGCCCGGTAAACACTCCCAAATTATCATGATGCATGGGGCTGGTTTTCCCGTGCATTAAACGTGCGGCACGTACAACCTGTCCCCCAAACGCCTCACCAATAGACTGGTGCCCCAGGCAAACACCAAGTATGGGTATCTTGCCACTGAAGGCCTTGATAGCCTCCATGGAGATACCAGCCTGCTTAGGATTTTTGGGGCCGGGTGAGATCAGCAACCGGTCGGGCTGCAGAGCTTCGATCTCGGCTACAGTGATTTTATCGTTACGGTAGACTTGTATTTCAGGGACCTGCCAGGCTGCACCACCATCTGGAAGTGCGGTCGTCAAGGTTTGAACGATATTATAAGTAAAAGAATCGTAGTTATCAATTATAACAATCACGGTTAAAATCCCTTTTCAGCCAGTTCTACTGCCCGACGCAGCCCCATGGACTTGTTGATGGTTTCCTCATGTTCCTTTACAGGATCAGAATCAGCCACAATGCCAGCACCTGCCTGAATCCACAGGTTATCATCTTGAAAAACAAAAGTCCGGATGGTTATACAGAAATCCATATTGCCTGAAAATCCGAAATAACCGACAGCTCCTGCATAAGGGCCACGGCGTTCCTTCTCCAGCTCGTCTATAATTTCCATTGCCCGAATTTTTGGTGCGCCACTCACCGTTCCCGCAGGAAAACAGGCTTTGAGCACATCGAACTGATCCTTTCCCGGTGCGAGTTTACCATGCACTCCGGAAACAATATGCATGACATGGCTATACCGCTCAACAAGCAGCAAATCTTTAACCGACACAGACCCACAATCAGCCACCCTTCCGACATCATTACGACCAAGATCAACCAGCATAAGATGCTCTGCACATTCCTTGGGATCAGCGAGCAGTTCTTTCTCAAGTGCAAGGTCTTCTTCCCTGGTTGCGCCACGTTTCCTGGTACCTGCAATGGGCCGTAACTCTATATCATCATTTTCAAGACGAACGAGAATTTCTGGAGAAGAACCGATCAGCACCATATTACCTGTTCTTAAATAAAAGAGGTATGGGCTTGGATTAATATGGCGTAAGGCTCGATACAGGTTAAACGGGTTAAGGCTTGAACGAGCATGAAACCGTTGCGATAAAACCACCTGAATAATGTCGCCGGCAAGAATATACTCCTTGGCCTGCTCCACCATGGCACCAAATGTTTCTGCCTCCATGTTGGAAACAAAGGTATGCGGCTCAACAGGATGCACCTGGTCCACAACATCAGCCGGGACAGGCTCTTTTATTTTTTTAATAATCCGGTCGATCCTCTGGCATCCATCTTCATACAATGCTTCTGCTGTTTTCCCGCTCCCCTTCCACAGATTGCATACAATAGTCAGGGTCTGCTGTACGGCATCATGGATAAGAACCACGCCCGGTATCTGAAACGAACTGTCAGGTACCGTTGAGGGTTGATGGTGATCGGGAATATCTTCCACAAATCGAACCATATCATAGCCCAGAAACCCTACCGCGCCACCGTAAAATTTGGGCAGCCCTGGAGCATCAATCACCTCAAATGAACCAAGCAGTTGCCGCAGTTCATCAAGCGGATTAACGCCTTCTTTTACACAGTTTTTCTCGGCGCTGTTTGGGTAAATATAGCTCACCGAATCGCGTAGGCTTTCAAAGGTCACCAATGGATCCATGCCAATAAAGGAATATCGTCCCCACTTCTCGCCTCCTTCCATGGACTCAAAAAGAAAAGCATGCTCATCTTTACCTGCAACCTTGGCAAAGATGGTCAAAGGAGTATCAAGGTCGGCTACGATGGTCTTGTATACAGGTACAAGACCAGCCTGTCCCATCAAGTGAACAAAATCTTTTTGCTCTGGAAAATACATGACGCTAGTATCTCGTAATTTCTAAAAAGGAAAACAACAATTCTTTATTGAGTAGGTGCCGCCAGAAAGGACGATTTTGCTTACTGACAGGCAAGGAACAGTACATACAATAAAAAAAAAGCCATGGAAGCAACTTGCTTCCATGGCTTAAATCATCTCAAACTATGCAGAGGGTATTGCAGTTTCCACCTTATCCAAGTGGCTGCATTTTGTTTACTCGTCTGGTGAGACGGGAAACCTTTCTCGATGCATTGTTTTTATGAATCGTACCCTTGGCCGCTGTTTTCTGGATTACCGGGATGGCAACCTGCAGAGCTTCTTTGGCCTGATCTTCTGACCCGGCAACAAGAGCTTCCTCTACCTTGCGAATAACAGTTTTCATTGTAGATTTGTCCATGCGGTTGCGCAGGCGACGAATTTTTGACTGACGGTCTCTCTTGAGGGCGGACTTATGATTGGCCATGAATTACTCCTAACTCTTTATAGTATAAATATCAGATGAAATAATTAAATTTAAACCCTGATTTTTAACGAATCGCTCACACTTTGTCAAGAATAATAGATGGGACAATGCAATTTGTTTTACTCTGTCAGTTCCTCATCTCCGAGGACCAATCCCGTAGCCCCTGTGAAATTAGCCGAATCCATAAGCGCTTCATCAAAGCGTGCGCCGGTCAGATTGGCATTGGAAAAATCAGCTCGATAGATATCTGCCTCACTGAAATCCACATTTTGCAAATCTGCATCACGGAAATTGGCACCTTTTAAATTGGCCTCCTCAAAATCAGCCCCTTGCAAATTACAACCTTGAAAATTAACCCGCTCAAGATCGATCTCCTTGAAATTCTTTCCGGCAAGATCCATCCCTGACAAATCACAACCTACACAACGTTCTTCATCAAAAAGCTTCTCAATAATCTGTTGCTGCCTGGCAGCAGCCTGCTCAGGAGTTTCAACGGTGTACACTGCTGCTGCTGTATCAGGCTGTTGCTGCGCCTCCTCTTCGATCTGGGCGATCATTGACGAAACACTCTGGTCCGCCTGCTGCGCCTTTTCTTGCTTTGGGCTAGCTACATCTTCCTCACCAGACACACGCTCATCTTGAGGGAGAGCAGGAGGTGCCGCTGCCGATTTCTGAGCGGAAATGGCTGCAACCTCATCCAATGATGCCGCCCTTGGTACGGTTCCATCAATTTCTTCTGCAGACTTTGCAGGTTCAGCAATTTCTGCCACAGCTACAGCTTGTGCAGTCGCCCCACCTGCTACCGATCCGGTCACAATATCCTCTGCGACTACAGGAGACTTACTTGCAGCCTGAATCCCCCCTTCAACATCCTCTTCCTGGGGTTGAACGGGAGGCGCCGCGTCTAGCTTTTGAACAGAAGAAGCTGCAACTTCATCGAATGGTGCTGCCTTGGGTGCTGTTCCATCAATATCTTCTGCAATCTTTACAGGTACATCATCCTTTACAGGCTCGGCGACTTCCGTCACAGCTACAGCTTGTGTGGTCGCTCCTCCTGCTAACGATCCGGTCACGATATCCTCTGCAAATACAGAGGGCTTGCCTGCGACCTGAATATCCCCCTCACGGGCACCAACCTGCTCGATTTTGTCCGTAGAATCTTTGGCGACCTGTGGCTGCGACACACTACTAGACTCTTCAGGAACACTGCTTTTTTCCACTTGGTCAACAGCTGCAACTGCTTCAGGCTTGATAGCCTTTTCTTCAAACACACTCGTATTAGCCACGGGCTCAATGGCTGGTAACTCCTTTGACGATGCCAGGTCCTTGCTCTGCTCAGGCTTCTCTTCTACTGATGGAATACTTTTTTCCGGCTTTACTTCCGATTCCAAGACAACAGCATCAGCCATGGGGACCATCTTTTTAGATGTAGCTTTTTCTGTCACAGACGGCTCCAAACTCTGTGCTGGTTTCGAAGAAGGGATCACCTCGCTTTGCGACACAGGTTGGTCGCTATCTCCAGGATCAGCATCTTGAATTGCAGGAGGAGGAGATTCCAAATCCTGCCTTTCTCCGACAGCCACATCATGGGTATAGGGCATTTGTTTAGACTGATCTTCTGCTGGCACATATACCTTTTCCCCTGAACCTGCAAACGAGTCTTCCTCAGCGTGCGGTCGGGTGATAAAATCGCCATCAATCTTTGCTGTTTCAAGAAAAGCACCTTCAAGCACAGCACCCGTCAAGTTGGCACCACGAAGATCTGCATCAGCCAGATCAGCTCCACCAAGAGAAGCCCCCTGCAGGTTCGCATTTTTTAAATTTGCACCAGCCAAATCCGCAAGAAACAGTTTAGCTCCGGCAAGATTAGCACCTTCGAGATCTACCCCGCGCAGATCCATTCGGATCATGTTTGCGCCAGCAAGATCACAGCCTGGACAACTCTTTGTTTTGAGCAATTGTTGAAAATTAGCCTGAGCTTCAGGACGAGGAGAACCAAGGGGTGAGGCAGCACAAGATAGCACCACACAGCAGCTAACCGCCAAACAAGAAACAGACGTTAAAAAAAGCTTCATAAAGACGACCCATAAGGATATTTTTAAAAAGCGGGTACCACCCTGCCCAGGCAACGGGCCTGACTATCGTTTACCACGAACAAACTAGATACCCCTCAAGAAGCAGTAATCAGCAAAACTCCCTACTGCTATTATCGTTTATTGCCAACACTATATAATGCAGCTTAAAGATCATTACCACCCCACATTTGGCAATGAACCAAAAAGCAGTTGACGCTCAATGCCCTATGCGGGTATATCGACCCTTACTTTTCCCTATAAGACCCAAGGAGTTGTCCGGAAATAACTTAAACATCTCGCATCGCATCTTCAGGTCATCTTTGGCTGATCTTCAATCACAAAGTCCTCAACGTAGCACAACTACGCCTGCGGCGTTGTTCAATCAGATCATCCAAATCTAACCTAAACATGAGCGCGATTTCGTACAACTTATTTGCGGACAGCTCCTATGGTCGTATTTCCGACCACCCACACCATACTCCACATTGCACAATGCGTTTACGAGACACCTTTTTTCCGGCAGAATCTAGAACCTTCACAGGTAAGCGCTGGGGCAATGTCATATCCAGGAGCCTCCATCTTTGCGGCATGGCTGTTTACACTGGAGGCCTTTATTTTGATGTGGCCGCACCGCTTTTAACTCCATGGTACATAGTGACAGCTGCAAGTGGACTATTCATGATGGGCGCGGACATTTACAGTAACGGGAAATGGATTTTTCAGAATCGAGGCTTTTTAATCATGGTCAAGGTTCTTATTCTGGGGATACTGCACCACACAGGGATTAATCCGACATGGCCTGTGCTGGCGATCATTTTTTTCTCTGGCATCACCTCTCACGCTACTGCAAGATTTCGATACTACTCGCTTTTTCATCGACGCCAAATTTGATCAATTCTTCCCCTCCTTTAAACCAGCTTACCCCCGAAAAAAAAAGCCCCGTCCTGAAGACATGCTTCAAAACGGGGCGCTTAATCAACCGATACCGCTTCACACGGAAGGGATTTCACCTACTGCAGGTTTTGCACTTTTCTAGACTTTTGCTTATCAATCTTTTTTGGAAGAAGGCCATTTGACATAAAGGCCGTACACTATTTCCGTTTTTAAAAAGGGCAATCAGTGATGTTCCAGCAAGGTGTATACTTCAACAATTTCTTTACAGCAACAATAGACACACCATATTCGTGAATCATCTCTCGCAAGCATTCTATCCACTTTATATCATTCATTGTGTAGTAAGCGCCACTTGCCCTTGCGCATCGGAGTCACAAGCCCTTCTTCTTCATATATCCTCAATGTTCGCAGATAAACAGAAAGCGCTTGGGGTTCAACACCTATGGTGAAGATTGCCTTTTTCTCGTCAATCATCTCACGCCTCTTTTGGTGATCTGCAACATAACCCGAAAGCTGTGCCACATTCTCTCTGGCTACCTTGAAAAAATGCTTTTCCTTCCAATCTCTTCGTCATGATAAATTTTTTATCCTCTGAATATTAAGCATATGCCTGTGGTAAAAAATTTTCCAATCCTTGACCTTGATCGAAAAATCTAATTTTTCAAGGTACCCAAATGTCCATTGAAAAATCAGTGACTGTCCTGGCCAGAGAATCGCTTACCAAAGAACCTTTCACCCTGGAGGAAAAGCATGCCTGTCAGGCCAATGCCAGCCATTGCAACAATCCATTCAGGACCGGAAGGGGTATAGTTTATATACATAGGAGCGCTGACATCAAACTCTGCAAGCTGAGGCACGATCTGACCGGCAGTAACCATATCCAGACGGGCAATAAACATACCGACCAGGGCCATCAATCCTGATGCAGACAGTGCCATCAGGCTCTTCATTCTGGTTAAGCTGAGCAAAAGAATCGGGGCAATCAAGCCAACACCTACTTCAAGCATCCAGAAGTTGGTTGACAACGGCCCGGTATACAGAGCATCTGCAGCAGTTCTCCCTGCGGAAGATCCGCCCACATAAAAAGATGCCATTTTCCAGAAGGTGGATACACTTACCAAGATAAGCATGAGTAACAGCACTTTGCCCGCTGCCTGAACACCTTCAAAAACACAGTCTTCCATCCTTTTACTCCGGATCGCATAAGCAAAGTGAGTAAAGATAATGGCTGCAGCTGCCCCGGACAGGAACGCACAGCCAAGGAAGTAGACTGGCAACTGTGCACCATACCAAAATGGACGAGAGGCAAGAGTAGAAAACACACCACCAAGACAAGTATTAGCAGCAACTTCTGCCAGGGCACCCAAAATACCTAAGAACAGAGCAAGCTTGTACTGTTCATTAAGAATGAGCCAGAACTCAAGCAAGATAAACCCCAGGGCCATACCATAAAGCGTACCCATCCACCAGATGTTAGAGGTTATATTAGGAGAGATAACATTGTAAATCACCATCCGCCAGGGGTTGGCTATCTCCATGCCAATCACAATAAAGCCGCTCACGATGGTAATGAGCGAAATCCAGACCATCCTGTTTGCCAATGGCGCCAATTTATTTCCACCAAAAACATGGCTGATTGCAGCCAGCAGACAAAGCCCGGTAGATGTTATTGCAAAAAATGCGTAAGTGGATATAAGCAATCCCCACGGCACCTCGCGGCTTACATTATACACATGCTCATGACCGACAAAAAAACCGTATAAACCAGTCGCCACTCCAACAAAGAACAAAAGAGCGAAAGCTCCGGATAAATAGGTTACTGACGGGCTCGCTACTTCGGGCTCTGCAGTAGCTGCAAAAGGGAAACTGTTTACCATTGTGTATCTCCTCATCTTTTGTACTGAAATATTTTTTCTATAATCGAGCAGGCTCTACCATTTCCTACCGCTTTTCTACACTTGCCAGGGACTTAGAGTCGATCAACGCAACAATCGCTGATAAAGATCCAAGGGCAATGAAAAGCAGAAAAAAAGGCAAAAGCAAAACTATTCATTGATTTGCCCCATATGGGCTTTAAGCCAAGTAATCAAAAAATGACCGCCATCATTTTGAATTTCTTTCATCGGGATTTGCTCGAGAGTGTTCATCACACTTCCTCGTTCTCATTGTTCGCAGGTGGTTGCGAATCTTTACCCTTACCAACACAAGGGCTGCGCCAAAACCACACTTCTACTAAAAGCAGGAGCGAAAAAAAGCTACCCCCCCTGTAACAAGGGCATTAAGCATATATACAAACGAAAATTTTTATGTTTTACAGGCAGAAATAATTTATAGGTATATTACCTTCATGGCGCAAAATATTCCTCACCCTTAATCGTCATTGGAAACACTGCCCCTTCCTGAAAGTAACCTAAAAGGATACATATAAAAAAACTTAGAGCTCGTTACACATCTAACCCTTGCAAAGGGCTATTTAAAACCGTAAAGAAAACGGGCGAGCAGTGAATCTAAAAAAATAAATACATTTAAAGAGGTTATAATTTTACAACCAAGAAAAACAACATTTTGCGCCTGGATGAAGTGTTTACCTTTGAAGCAATGTAACTCTTCACTCCAACACAAATTAAGCCATTACCGAGCACAAACAAATCCTAACAAAGACTATGCCATTAGACGGGAAAGCCTTACCTGATACAACCAGAACGAAAGCGCAACTATTCGATTTAGTGGAAATAAAAACAGGAACAGGACAGATTCAGCAGCAAGTAAACCCCGTAAAAAACAACACCTATCCATTTATAATTTACAACTTATAGGATCTGAAGTTTCCCGGTTTTATTTTTATGGCAAATTTTACAATGCGTTATATGTTGCTAAAACATTGAACTTTTGCCAGATCGAGGAACTCCTGTATTAAGGGGTAATAAAATGGGGTTTTGCTACGTGCATGGCAAATACCGCAAAAAATAAATTCATTCCCGCTGTCGTGGCGCACCACGGCAGCTTGGACATTATTAAAAACCGGGAAACTTCAGTTATAGGATAACAATAGCAGTAAATTATACAGTTGTTTTACCTCTGAAAGAAAACCGACTGGAAGCAAAATGCTTCCAGTGTAGGATTTTTCAAATCCAAGGTAAACACTCAATTGACGTGCCTTATTATTCATGCCCCTTTGCAGCAGTTTTTTCGCCGCCGCCATGCATCCGCTCAAAACCCTGTACCCCAATATGACAGGTGGTACAAAGCGTATCCGATGCAAAGGCATCATCTCCATTGTGACAGGCGCCGCAATACTTACCTTCGTACAAGGCAACCATGGTAAATTTTCCAGGCTGCTCTTCAGCGGCACCAACTTTCATCTCAAAAAGTTCACTGTGACAACTTGCGCACTCAAAGCCCATTTCGGTGTGCTCCGTATGGCTAAAAATAACGGCTTTTACCGGTTTAACAAAAACTACGGTTTCCGGTTCTACCATATCGCTTCCGTGACAGGTAATACAGGTATCTTCATCCACAGTGTTAAAGGCTGTATCGCCATCATGACAGGCACCGCAATACATTCCTTCCTCTAAAGAAGCCATGGTGTAATCACCATTTGCTTTTGCTGCTCCACGTTTCCTTTCAAAGAGATCGGGGTGGCAGGAGTCACAGGACAGCTCATATTCAATGACATGGGATTTGTGATTGAACATATTCCCAACTGGTTCTTTTTTCAGGATCAACGTATCGCCGTATGCATGAAGCACCTTTTCTTCAGCAGGTTGTTTTTCAGGTTCAGCAGTGGCTTGGGCCACCTTGTCCAGCTGGAGCCCACCAGCGACAATTGCTACCCCAAGAACAGTTACCAACTTTAATGATATCTTCATAGTCTCTCTCCTTTTATTGGTTAGGCATTCATATAAAATACATTCGGCAACGCACCGGTTTCAGGACGAAGCACCCAGACTACCGTTCCAGGCTTATGCACCAAACCGTACACTTCACTGGTCGGATCGCTCAAATCACCGAACACCCTCACTCCAGCCGGGCACGCTTCCACGCAGGCCGTATCTTTCATCCCTTTTGAGAGGCGAGTATCATAACAAAAGTTACATTTATCCACTGCCCGTGTTTCCTCATTAAAATAACGAGCATTGTAAGGACAAGCAGCCATACAAGTTTTACAACCGATGCATTTTTTTTCATCCATCATGATAATACCGGTTGTTTTATCCTTGTAGGTTGCCATGGTCGGACAAACTCGCACACAGGGGGGACGATTACACTGGTTACAGAGAACAGGGGTAAAGATGCGCTCTTTGCTTGAAGGCCCAGTCTCACGGTACCGCTCAAGAATAGTGGTCCGATATCCATACGAGGGGACATGATTTGTACGCACACAGGCTTCCATGCAAAGCTCGCAGTCAATACAAAGATGCTGACGCATAACCATAGTATAATGAGGGCTATATGGATACTTGGCTACCGACGCCTGACCTCCGATAGCTCCTAGAACTTTTTCTGCCGAGGTTAACGACAGGACTGTGCCCCCCATAAAAAGTCCGGTTACCGCTAAGCCGGCACGGAGAAAAGTTCTACGCTCCAACGAAGGAAGGTCATCCACCCCTTCATTTTCCATTTTTTCTAGTTCATCGACATCCATTACACGCACCTAATGAAAATATAAGAAAAGACGTTAAACCTCTATACTACAATGTGTAACGCTTCAAAAAGATACACTTACGACTAAACTCCCCACAAAAGCAGGGAAATAAAACGGCCAATATACCCAAAAATATGAAAAAGGCAAGAAGTCTCATAGCGTACAAGGTGGTAGTTCCACCCCAGCCAAAACCAACGCTTTCCACGACCACACAAGCAATCCCATTGACCGCAAAAAAAAAGATAGAGACTACTGAAGTACCTTGTAAAAGCAGCAAAGTCACGGCCTGGAATGTCTTGACCATTCGACATAAGAACGTCACACGCGAGGCACCCACAAAATATATCGCAATCACTTAAAACCCCACACTCACCCTTAACTGTTTTTATTCTTGATAAACAACGAAGGGGGACCCGTGCCAACAGGGACGCCGAACTGCTTACCGGCAAAAACGTCTTTGACATTTAAGGGAAAACGTTTGCCGATGTGTTCCCTGGAGGCAGCGACGCTTCCTCATTGGACAGACTGATAAAACAGACACAAAAAGAGCATCCCATTTCAAAGCAAGCAGTACTGCTTGACAGCAGCGACACTGACACCCCGCCACAACCAGCACTTGCCTCCATCATACCACAGCATGGCGAGGCGAACAAACGAGGAGATATCCTGGTTAGCCTTGATATCGCCAGGTAATGGTTCTGCTTCCTGACGTTGGAGGTCATGAAAAAATTCCCAAGGTACATGCCCAGTGTACAAATGTTACAAAAGATGTAAACTGGAAGTAATCTTTCACCGGTACCCCCATTTTTGCCCGCGATCCGTCCAGTACGGGTGGATAAGCGCAGCGCATCCAC
>JAUVLX010000188.1 GCA_030600525.1 Desulfobulbus sp.
CCTTTTTTCTGCGTCATCTTTAAGAAGAGGCAACAGGACGGAAATGCAGGATTTTAAAACAGACACATCCCCTCTGTGGTCTCTTTCCGGGATCCGGTTCAACTACGGCAAGACAGAAGTATTACAAGATATCAACCTCAAACTTTTTCCCGGTCGCTGCTACGGTATTCTTGGCCCCAACGGCAGTGGCAAGACCACCCTGCTTGATATCCTGGCGGGTGTATTAAAACCCGTGGCAGGCACGGTTACGTTCCAGGGAAAACCACTCAACCAGTGGCCCAAAAAACAGCTAGCCAGGGTTCTTGGACTTGTGCCCCAGGATTTCATGGTTCGATTTGGTTTTACAGTCCGTGAAGCAGTTGAAATGGGTCTGCACCCCCACATGAGCCGCTTTGCCACCCCCAGCGAGGCAGACCTTGCCTTAATTAACAAAGCCCTGCAGGAAACGGGCATCAGCGCAATGGCCGATCGTCCGATCACGCAATTATCAGGTGGCGAGAAACAACGGGTAGCCCTGGCCAGAACTCTGGCCCAAAATCCGAATGTACTCCTCCTTGATGAGGCGACCTCCAACCTGGACATACACCACAGCCTGGAGATTCTCCGCCTGATACGACAACGCTATGAAAAAAATGACATCCATGTGGTTGCGGTCATGCATGATCTCAACCTGGCCAGTTTTTTCTGCGACGAACTTATTTTTATCAAACACGGCAAGATAGTGTACCAGGGAACGACCGATACTATTCTGACACCTGATGTGATTGCGGATGTTTACGAAGTAGAATCAGAGGTCGTATACAACCATTTCACTAACTGCCGCCAAGTGAGCTTCCGCCTGCCAATGAAAGAAAAACAATGCTAACCAAACATCGTCTTTTTCTGCTTTTAGTCGCCTGGATCCTTGTTTCCATTTCCGTTTCCGCTTCTCCTGCCATGGCCGAGAATAACGTCATCACGGACAGCGACAAACACACGCTGGTCTTTAATAAACCATTTCGACGCATTATATCGCTCTACCCTGCCCATACCCGAAACCTGATGGATCTGGGAGCAACAGACGCCATTATTGCCACCGGCAGAAGCGACGACCAACTACCAGACCTACCAAAAGTTCACTTCCGTGATGATCCGGAACGTCTGATTGCCCTTCGACCAGATCTAGTCCTTATTCGGCCCATGATCAGCAGAAGCTATCCGCAGTTAATCAAACGGCTGCAGCAGGTCAACATCCAGGTAGTGTCCCTGCAACCTGCTGGAATTGATGAATTGCTTACCTACTGGGCGACTCTGGGTAAACTGACCGGCAAAGAGCAGGAAAGCATAGGACTTATCCGCCGGTTCAGCCAGCGGCGGCAATCCTTGCACCAACAGTTGACAACCGTTCCTGAGGCAGAACGTAAACGGGTCTATTTCGAAGCCATCCATAAACGCATGAAGACCTTTGCTCCCCAATCCATGGCAATTTTTGTTCTGGAAACGGCTGGCGGAATTAATATGGCTGCAGACGCACCGCAGGTACGCTCCACCAACATCGCGGCCTACAGCAAGGAACGAATTTTGGCCAAGGCAGGCCAGATCGATGTCTTTCTTGCCCAGCAGGGTCGAATGAACCCTGTCACCATCGAAGACATTCGCCGAGAAGCCGGGTTTGACATGATCAAAGCGGTTCGTGAAAACCAAATCTTCCTGATTGATGAAAAGCTTGTTTCCCGACCGACCATGGGCCTGTTGGATGCCGCCGCAACAATTATGGAGATTCTTTATCCTGAGGTTACCGACCGAGGAGCTTCGACATGAAAAAGCGATCAGCTGTACTGATTGCAGGAACCCATTCCGGGTGTGGCAAGACAACTGTCACCTTAGGAATCATGGCTGCCCTCCAAAAACGGTGCATTCAGGTCCAACCATTTAAATGTGGGCCAGACTTTATTGATCCCACCTTGCACCAAATGGTGACAGGACGGGTTTCAAGGAACCTTGACGCCCGCATGTGCGGCCCTACTTTCACTAAAGAGACCTACCTCCGCAACGCTTCTGATGGAGACTGTGCAGTTGTTGAAGGCGTTATGGGACTCTTTGATGGCGGCGACGGTTCTGCTGCCGCGCTGGCTACCCTGCTCAACCTGCCGGTTATCCTGGTGGTCGATGTCCGCTCTGCTGCGGAATCGGTTGCTGCCGTCATCAAAGGATTTGCCACCCTTGATGATAAGGTGCGATTGGCAGGGGTTATCTGCAACCGGGTTGGCTCGGATAAACACCGCCAAATGATCAGTGACGCCGTCGAAAAATACTGCCAGGTACCGATTATCGGTTTTCTGCCCCGTAATGAGGACATTTCCATTCCCTCCCGTCACCTCGGCCTCCACATGGGAGAGGAAAATCCACTCCAGCAGGGAGGACTGGACCAGCTGGTTGAACTGATGGAAAACCATATTGACCTGGATCAACTCCTGATGCTGGCCAAGCAAGGTGAAACACCGCAAACAGAGAAAACTCAAGCTACAGTTAAACAGCAGAACCCCACCACTCCGATCCGGATTGGAATAGCGCGTGACAGCGCCTTTTGTTTTTATTATGAAGACAACCTTGATCTACTCGTCGCTGCAGGCGCGGAACTTGTCGAGTTCAGTCCTCTTGCAGACAACACCCTGCCAGAAAATATCCAGGGCCTCTATCTAGGTGGTGGATACCCTGAACTCTATGCAAAGCAGTTGAGCAACAATCAGACCATGCGAGCAGCCGTGAAAGACTTCTGTTCTCAGGGCTACCCAGTCTATGCCGAGTGCGGTGGATTTATGTACCTGACCCGCTCCATAACCGATAAGGAAGGCACCACTCTTCCAATGGCCGGTGTTTTTGAGTTTGACACAACCATGCAACCGAGACTAAGACGACTGGGTTACAGGCAACCCCGACTCGTAAAAGACTCTATCCTTGCACCTAAAGACACGGTCCTTCACGGGCATGAATTCCATTATTCAGCAATCATGAACACTACCTCTACCGCCAGCACCTACATCCTTGATGATGGCAGGGCGGAAGGTTACACCTATAAAAACACCTTGGCAGGCTATGTTCATCTGCACTGGGGCCGAACGCCTCAGGTGGCTGAGCATTTTGTACAAATCTGCCGAAAACCATTGACCACACATACATCATGGTAGAAATTCTTCAGATCGCCCCCCAAGATATTGAAGCTGAAAGCTTTCGCATCATCAGTAGCGAACTTGGCCCAACATCGTTTACAGCGGAAGAATTTGCCGTTGTGCAGCGTACTATCCACGCAACCGGTGACTTCAGTTTTGCCGAAAACCTGCGTTTCCACAATGAGGCCATTGAGGCAGGCCTTGCTGCCATTCGTTCCGGGAAAAATATCCTGGTGGATGTCAATATGGCTGCAAGCGGAGTGTCCAAAGCAATGCTGGCACACTTCGGTGGCAAGGTTATCTGCCACATTGGTGAGCCGGAAACAGCAGCGATGGCAGCAAAAAACGGCACCACCAGATCGGATGCGGCCATTGCCAGGGCTGTAAAAGAAAACATAGGTATTGTCGCTGTGGGCAATGCGCCGACCGCATTGCTCAAAGCAATGGAGCTCATCGAAGCAGGCACTTTTGCTCCAGACTTGATCATTGGTGCACCGGTTGGATTTGTCAATGCTGCGGAATCCAAGGAACTCTTAGCACAAAAACCATACCCCCACATTGTTACTCTTGGTAGAAAGGGTGGTACACCGGTTGCCGTAGCTTCAGTTAATGCCCTTATTCGCCTTGCCCGAGCTTCTTGATTGCAGTGACAAAACAAAAAAGAAAATTACGCTCAGGATACACCACAGGTGCCTGCGCAGCAGCCGCTGCCAAGGCAGCTGTGCTGAAGCTTATAACTGGCAGTGCCCCGGAAGAGGTAGAGATTCCGTTTCCCGATGAATCACGACATCGCTTTTCTCTGTGCCGATGCCTGGCTACTGATAGAGGGGTATTAGCCACAGTGGTTAAGGATGCCGGAGATGACCCGGACGTGACCAATGGTGCTGAAATAGGAGCGGAAGTCGAGCTTACCGAAAAAAACAGCTCCAAAAAGGAACAAATCCACCTGATTAACGGCGAAGGGGTCGGAATCGTGACCAAACCGGGTTTAGCCGTTTCAGTTGGCCAGCCAGCCATTAATCCAGTTCCACGAGAAATGATACAAACAGCAGTTGCAGAAGCTCTTGCAGAGACAGGACATCAAGAGCAGCAACTTACAGTCTCCATCTTTATCCGTGATGGAGAGGAACTTGCAAAAAAAACGCTGAACCATCGGCTAGGGGTCATTGGAGGTCTCTCCATTTTGGGCACAACCGGCATTGTACGACCTATTTCAGCCAAAGCCTGGACCGATACCATTGAGGCATCGATGAGTGTTGCCAGGGCAGCGGGCCTGGAAACGGTCATACTCTCCACCGGCCGCACCTCGGAGAAAGCTGCCCAGCAAACGCTGAATCTTCCTGAGGAATCACAGGTGATGATGGGTGACTACCTGCTGTACGCCCTGGAAGCAGCGAAACGCCAAGGTTTTTCAACCATTATATTGTCGACCATGTGGGCAAAACTGCTCAAGGCAGCACTTGCGATTCCCCATACCCATGTCCGCAATGGTGCCCTGGAGCCTATTCAGGCGGCAGAATTACTGGAAACGTTAGGCCTTGAGCATGAAATAGCACAGGCAATGTCCAACGCAAATACCGCCCGAGAAATTTATGACCGGCTTATGACAGCCGGACGAAACGACATGGTGGATGCGGTCTGCAAAAAAGCGCAGCAGCAGGCGGAAGAATGGTCAGGACTGCCAGTTTCCATCTATCTTGTTACCTCGGAAAATGGAGTTGTACATCATGTCCCGCATTGAACTTATAGGCATAGACAGTCCGGTTCTCGACGAACAGCAACGAGCACTCATCTCCAGATGCTGTGCTGTTGTAGCTTCGACCCGACATCAAAAAATGCTGACCGGACTCACCCAGCCGATTATTCCTATCGCGCCGATCCAGCAGATGATAGACAAAGTCAGGCAGCAATTGCAGACAGGTGATGTGGCGATCCTGGCTAGTGGAGATCCACTTTTTTACGGTATCGCCAAAACCATCCTCAACCATTTCGATCCCTCTCAGCTTTGTATTCATCCAGCACTTTCGGCACTCCAGCTTGCCTGCGCACGCTTCAAGGTCCCTTGGGATGCTTTAACCTTGATAAGTCTCCACGGCAGAGCTGCAGGAGATATCGCAGGGCAAATCCTGACCCACCGCAAAGTTATGCTCTTTACCGATAACATCAACACTCCTGATGTGATTGCACAACACCTCCTTCTGGCATTGCAGGAAACACAGGACCAGAAACGTATTGATGGGTTGCGGATACGGGTGGCAGAAAACCTTGGTCTTCAAGACGAGACCCTCCACGAAGGGGACCTTGAATATATCAGTGGTGAAAAGTTCAGCCCCTTGAATATGGTTCTGGTGGAACAGAATACTATTCCTGAAAAAACAAGCTGTTTTGGGCTCAATGAAAACGATATTCACCATTCCCGAGGGTTGATAACCAAAGATGAGGTCAGAGCGGCATCTTTGCATAAACTTTCTCTGCCCCAGCAAGGCGTATTTTGGGACATCGGCGGCGGTTCTGGTAGTATTTCCCTGGAAGCAGCCAGACTGAATCCAGGCCTTACCGTCTATACCATTGAAAAAAAGCCAGAAGAACAGGAAAACATCCGGCGCAACATCAAAGAGTTCAACACCTACAACATGCACATTATCTGCGGAGAAGCTCCTGAGGCTTTAAAAGAACTGCCCTCCCCTGACCGTATATTTATTGGCGGCAGCGGCAGTCACTTGGAGCCTATCATTGCTTTTTCTGTACCAAGGCTAAATAAGGGCGGCAAAATCGTAGTTAATGCAGTCCTTCAAAAAACAGCTGACAAGGCACCCGTCTACCTCATGCAGCATAATTTGCTTGTTGAGACAGCAACAATTGCAGTGACACGGCAAAAAATAAGCGAACAACAACCAACCGTTTTCAATCCTATCACTATTATCACAGGCAGCTCATGAGTATGGAAAAGACACAGCCGACTGGACACCTTTACCTCGTTGGCATTGGACCAGGAGACCCAGAACTGATCACCTATAAAGCAGGCCGTATCCTGAATGATACTGCAATATGGGCCGTCCCCAAATCCAAGAACACCAACGGCTCAAGTGCCCTGCGGATTGCTGGCGGACTCATAGATGCTTCGGATAAAAAAATTCTTGACCTTGATTTTGCCATGAAAAAGGTCTTTCTGGGAGAGGCCCTAGACCAACAGCTCCTTGATGCCTGGCGTGCTTCCGCCGCTGAAGTAATAAAATATCTCGACCAGGGAGAGAATGTAGTTTTTCCCACCTTGGGCGATCCAACGCTCTACTCCACCGCTTTTTATCTGCTCCCTATGATCCAGGAAAAACGCCCTGACGTTCAGGTCACGGTAGTTCCAGGGATCACAGCCATGGCAGCATGTGCAGCGGGTCTATCGTCCCCGCTGGCACTTGGTAATGATGTACTCACTGTAGTTCCAGCAGCCTTTGATGATGACAGACTCAGGGATATTCTGACCACCTTTGATTCCATAGTGCTCATGAAGGTTCATCGTAAAATGGATGATCTGGTCGCACTGCTCACCGAGCTAGACCTGGTGGACAATGCAGTACTGTTTGAACGCTTTGGCCTTCCAGGACAAAAGGTCTATACCGATATCCGCAGCGCCTTGGGCAAAGATCTGCATTATTTTTCCACCATGGTTATAAGAAAAAAACAGATACAGGTA
>JAUVLX010000230.1 GCA_030600525.1 Desulfobulbus sp.
GTTCCTGTAGATTTACAACAACATACCGAAAAACTCACCGAATTTGCAGTCAATATTGCGGGTAAACTTGATGCAAAGGTGTGTTTTGTTCATGTTGTAGCTCCGCTTGACAGTTATGCTGGTGTCGTTCATCCTTCATGGGATCAAATAGAAAAGGAACTCATGGAGCATGCCGAAGAAAAAATTGATAACATTATCACTGATAATAAAGAGAAATGCGCTGGCTGCAATGGCAAGGTGCTCTATGGAGATGTTGTTGATCATATTTTGACCTACTGTAAGAATGAGCAAGCCTCGTTGGTGATTATTGGTACCCATGGCAGAAAAGGTTTGGAAAAAATAATGTTAGGTAGCGTAGCTAATGAAATTGTTCAAAAAGCATCCTGCCCGACCCTGCTTTTTAACCCTTATAGGTAAGTCGAAATTGTCCGGTCCATGAAATGGGCTCAAGGGATAGCTGTTTTTAGCAAACTGATTCCACTCCATATATCGATTTAATCAAATAAGGAGAATGACCATGGCAAAGAAAGAAAACACCGCTGAATTGGTTAAAAAGGAAGAGACCAGTTCCGTTTCACCATTTGAAGAAATGGAAAAGAATTTTGACAGGTTTTTCCGTCATCCTTTTTCAATGATGGGACCTTCCACTTGGCCTGACTTTAATTTTTCAAAAATAGGTGAGATGTCACCATCTGTTGATATATTTGAAGAAAAAGGCGATGTGGTGATTAAGGCAGAGATGCCAGGTATAAAAAAAGAAGACGTGAATGTTACAATCACTGAAAACACGGTGACGATTTCAGGGGAGAAGAAGCAAAAAGAAAAAATCGAGAAAAAGAATTATCACAGGGAGGAAAGAAGGTACGGTTCTTTTTGTCGCAGATTTGGACTTCCAGAAAACGTTAATAGTGACAAAGCAAATGCTTCGTTCAAGAATGGTGTTCTTGAAATTCGTCTTCCAAAGACCAAGGAAAGCAAACAAAAAAAAGTCATGATTGACTGAAATTATAATTGATTTTTTTCCACAACCTGCAATTAATTATGGATGTGTCCAACGTGAGCAACGCCAACGTGCTTTGCTCACGTTTTGTATGGAACATTACTACCCCCAAAAAAGAAGTGCTAAAGGCAGTCAATGCATTAGAACAACTTACTACCAACTTTAGCATTCACTGCAGGCGTGACAAATGTAGCCTCACCGCTTTCCGCTTTTGGATATTGCACACCAACAATCAACACCTCCGACGTGACAGGCCCCATTTGTCGTGGCGCAAAATTTAATACTCCGAGTACTAACCTGTCTTTTACTTCCTCGATTGGGTGGCATGTAAAACGGCCGTAACTTACCCGCTTTCCATATTTACCAAAATCCACAACCATCCTGTATGTCTGCTTATGCGTGCTGGTTTCCAGTTCCACTTCAACAACTCTTCCAACACGTATGTCGAGTTTTGCAAATGAGTCGTCAAAAGAAACAACAGGTTTAAGTTCAGTTGCCATTTTTGTATCCTTATACATGAAAGATTAGAGTGAAACGTGTTTGCTTTTGGATGTTTTTTGTTCTCTTTGTAGCAACTATTAGTGGTGAGAGCAAAACCAACCGTAAACCGTGAGTTGAAAGAGGAATATGAAATTTTCCACGGCTTCAAAAGATACAGTGAACATCGATTAAATGGATTCTACGAATATAATGTTAGCAAGGTGTGTGCGGGGTTGCCCCGGGACGCCCCTGGATGTAGGCTGTTTCATGAACCGTGTTAATAGCAGGAGGTATGAATGCCAAGAAAAAAAAGATCAAAAGTATGTGCTTGCGGATGTGGTGAGTTAACTGCAGGAGGGAATTTTGAGCCTGGGCATGATAGCAAAACATTATCTGCAATAGTTGAAGAGGTAGGTGTGTGATCGAATTAAGAAGATTGGTCGAAAAAGTTACCGGGCGAAAAATTATCGTTCATCAGGACTAACACCTTATTGTATCAAATCGGGTAACATCTCGACATTGCAATTCAAAGACCGTAGGCAGCAGGGAGAGTTGTTTTGAGCCCCAAAGAGAAAAAAGAACTCAGCGAAATAGATATCTGTGATTTGTTCATCACCCCGGCCATAAAAGATGCCGGCTGGGATCAGGTCAAGCAGATCAGGCGTGAAGTTACCCTTACTCCAGGTTATGGATCTGCTACGTGATACAGATTTCTCTCAATCTGAGATCGCCCATGCACTGGCCAAAGAGAAGTCCACCATGTATCTCAACGATTTAATGAAAAAAGTGTTAAAAAACGGGTATGTAGCTTACACTATCCTCGACAAACTAAACAGCCGTTGCAGAAATACCGCATCACAGAAGAGGGGATGGCGGTAAGCGAGAAGAATGTCGATATTATAGGGTTATTGCTTGATGGACGTCCCAGAAGTTGCATCCCCTTGATACTTAATCTATCACCAGAGCGTCAGTAAATATTGGAGTCCTTTATGAGTAATCAGCCGTGTCCGGTATGTGAGCAAACAGATTATGTGAAAGTCCATTTTTTTAAGGACTACCGAGTTGAGATATGTAGGCAATGCGGGCACGGTATAACGCTCCCTAGCCTAACGCCACTAGAGCTGGATCGTTTGTATGATGAACACTACTTTACTGATCAATACGAGGTCTGTCTTCCGGGAGCAAAAGAACTCCAGCGTAAAGTTCGGCAGGAAGATCATCGGGTTAAGGTGATCAAAAAACAAATTGCAAGCGGCAAAGTTTTGGATGTAGGCTGCGGGCTCGGGTTTTTCCTGTATGCATGTAAAGATACATACACCCCTTATGGTTTTGATGTCTCTTCGAGCAATAAAGAGTACATCGAGCAACAATTAGGAATAGAATTATTTACTGATGAAGGGGCCTTGCGTGATTTTACGGAGAATAAAGGACGTTTTGACGCTGTAACCTTTTGGCACAGCTTGGAGCATTTTATAGAGCCAGCGGCAACGCTGGAATACTTCTGTTCTTTACTCCATGATGACGGTGTAGTCGTCATTGATGTTCCTGTACACGATTCTATCGATTGCAGTATGAATGAGCGGAAATGGGAAGGGTGGCAGATCCCCTATCATCAGCATCATTTTTCTTCTGATTCTCTGCGTCTTTTGATCAACAGTATGGGGCTTGAGATTGTGGATGAGCATTCTTATCGCTCAGGACACGTTTATGATCGATTGAAGACGAAATGGTATCTGCGACCTTTTGCCCGATCAATTGCCAAGCTCTTCCGTGGGGGGAGTATGGTTGTTGTTTGTAAGAAAACTACTTAGTTTGTGAAGATACCCTTTGTACCACAGGTACATAATTCGGCTTAATACCATATTTTTTTTGGAATTTCCCAGGCCAACGTATAATCAGGAAAAGGGTTCTGTCTGTACGGTTACCCCGCAAGTTACCCCACAAGTTAGCAAGCTCCTTGCAAAGCTCAGTGGGGAGATGTCACGAAGTGAACTCATGGAAGTGCTTAACCTCAAGGACAGAAAATACTTTCACCAAGAATATATCTCACAAGCATTGCAGGGTGCTTATATCGAAATGACTCTTCCGGATAAGCCAAAGAGCAGCTTGCAAAAATACCGACTTACAGAGAAAGGAAAATTCTATGACCGCTAGAGCTTGAGCGTCTGTATGATGAACACACCTATCGCTCAGGACACGTTTATGATCGACTGAAGACGAAATGGTATCTGCGACCTTTTGCCCGATCAATTGCCAAGCTCTTCCGTGGGGGGAGTATGGTTGTTGTTTGTAAGAAAACTACTTAATTTGTGAAGATACTCTTTGTACCACAGGCACGTTACATATTACTAAAAAGAGCTTTCCTTTTTTCAAGAAAAGCAGACATGCCTTCTTTTTGATCGAAAGTAGAAAAAAGATTGCCAAAAATAGAGCTTTCATGGAGGATGGCCGCGTTTTTAGGCATATTTAGGCCACTGCGGATAGTTTCTTTGGCAAAACCGATCGCTGTTAATCCGTTTTTCATCATTGTTTCTGCTATATTCTTTGCCTCATCGAGCACTGTACCTTGTTCGACCACCTTGTTAACAATGCCCCATGCTTCTGCTTGGCTTGCCCCCAGCATTTTTCCGCTGAAAATAAGCTCTTTTGATCGATTCGGCCCAATAAGGCGCGGGAGGTTTTGCGTGCCCCCAAACCCTGGCATGATTCCAAGGGTAACTTCTGGGAGACCAAACTGAGCGTTGCTTGATGCATAGATAAAGTCACAGGCTAAAGCGAGTTCAAATCCGCCACCCAATGCATATCCATTCACTGCAGCAATGAAAACTTTATCCATCGTTTCAATTTTACGAAGAAGGTCTTGTCCTTTACGCGAAAAATGAAGCGCTTGAACAGTATTCATTTCAGCCATTTCGGAGATATCTGCTCCTGCGACAAAAGCTTTGTCGCCAGATCCCGTAATAAGTACGATTTTTATCTCGTTGTCAGTGCGGATATTTTCGATACTCTCAGCTAATGCATCGAGCAGTGCACTATTCAGAGCATTTAAACTTTGCGGCCTGTTAATTGTTACAATGCATATACCATTTTCAGTGTTTGTTTTAACAATCGGTTCATTCATGTCTGCTCCAGTAGTCGTCTGCGTATTAAAGTGGGGGGAAATTGAAAGTACATGATACCGAATCGAAAATCTGGAGGTACTTGATTTTTTAGAAATATAACGTGGTATCCGTGCTTATGTGTGCAGTAAATTGCTACTGCAGCAAGCCATCTTAGGAGCTGTCCGTAAATAAGGTGTACAAAATCGCGCTCATGTTTAGGTTTGGATGATCTAATTGAACAAAGCCGCAGGCGTAGTTGTGCTACGTTGAGGACTTTGTGATTGAAGATCAGCCAAAGATGACCTGAAGATGTGATGCGAGATGTTCAAGTTATTTCCGGACAACTCCTTAATACGTATCCCCTTTTTTAAAGGGTATGGCTTGCTGCTGGTCTATTGTCTTGAATCTAAATGTAATTTCGCGACTTATTGCCCCAGGAGTTTTCCCCCGGCAGCCTTTCTTGTAAAGCTGAATTTCTGGCCGCCGACACTGGCCTCATACATCAAGCCGCCCTTGGTGATAGTATAGGTTGCTATCCCTTTGTTGTACCCGGAGCTTGCTATTTTAGCGTTATTTTTGCCACCGCTGGCTGCAACTGAGCCACCAGCCGTGTTTGCAGAAGCGCTGAGTGCTGCTGTCAATGCGGTTGCCTGAGCCTCGGCACCGAACTCAAAGTTGCCAGTGGTGAATTCATCCAGTGCTCGTTTATCCTGAAAAAAGACGACCTGACTGAAGCCAGTACCTCCCAGCTGAAACCCAATGGTTGCCTGGGTCATTGCAGTGTCGCCAATATATTTACCCTGTTCATAGACCCTGCCTTTACCGTACGCACCGCCAACGACGAAACCAGCCTTGCCGATGGTCGGGAAGAGAGCGTACCCATAAGCAGTTTGAAACATTTCCGTAATGCCTGCATCTACAAACATCTTTTTTGTCTCCCCGTAGTTGTCAGCCCACGCAGGGGAGGACAGCAAGGTAAAAGCCAACGTAAGTACCACGAAACGCATGATTCGATTCATCGGAATTCTCCTCGTATTATTTTTGTATTTAATAAAAAAGATCTGTAACTGTTCAGCAGCACCCCATGGAGTCTGCGCTTACCTCTGCGCACGATCAGGCAGGAAAACATAGTATTACTATAGTTATCCAGCCTGCTTGTACGCATCTGGAGCACTGCTAAACAGTTACAGATCGAGGTTACGGTGAGGTTATGAGTTATTCTCAGAATAGTTACATCAAATCCTTCCCACTCAATAAAAAACCAATCCCG
>JAUVLX010000051.1 GCA_030600525.1 Desulfobulbus sp.
GGCAGCTTGTTGAGCATGGGAATTAACTCCAGAGCAAAGCCTGGAGTCGTATCAGGGAGGCCTGAAAAAGCATTGAGGGTCTTGCCCGCTGCATAGGAGAGGGTGCTGATTGCGGGCACTGCTCTAAGCGAGAGATCAATATCAGTCTCGTTAAGGCCGCTCCATTGTTCAAAACTGCGCACCTGTTCAAAGGTGAGATGGTGGTTTATGAGCAGCGACCAGATGTTTTGACACTGGGCAAAGCTGAGAACCGGCAGCCTGCAGAATACACGGAATATACGCTGGCTGTTATAATTGAGTCCTTTAATGATTTCTTTGCCATAGGCCACTTGCTCACTGGTAAGGCAGTCGTTTCTCTGGTATAGACTGACGGTCTGCCGCCAGCTTGCATGCTGCAAGTCAAGGGGCGCCCCGTGGGTTTTTATTGCGGTCGTAGCCTGCAGTACTGCAAAGAGCAGGATGGAGAAGAGTAAAATACCAGTGAGCTGTTTGCGAGAGAAACTATGGATGTGGAACATAAAGGATATACAAAGCTAGTAGTTTCTTATCGGGGGAGCCTGCTGCCGACATTGGCCATGTTGGTGGCCATGGTGTTGTGGGGAAGCTCTTTTGTTGCCATGAAGTATGCATTTTATGAACTTGATCCCCTGCTTGTCATACTGGGGCGCCTTGTGGTTGCTTCACTGTGCTTTCTTCCTTTTATCCGTCATCTTGTCAAGGTTCCAATCAGGAAAAAGCACCTGTTACCCATGTTGGGAATGGGCCTCTGCGAACCCTGTCTCTATTTTCTTTTTGAGGTTGCCGCTCTCCAGCAGACCAGCGCGTCTCAGGCATCGATGATTTCAACCATGTTGCCGCTGCTGGTGGCGCTTGCTGCCGGGGCGATTTTGGGAGAGCGTATTTCACGAAAAACAGTCATCGGCTTTATTGTCGCTGCTGCCGGGGCCCTGTGGCTCACTGTTGCAGGACAAAGTACCCTGCAGGCTCCCAACCCGGCCCTGGGAAATTTTTTAGAATTTCTGGCCATGGTCTGCGCCACAGGATACATCATCCTGATGAAATATTTAAGTAGAGATCTTTCATCCTTTTTCTTAACAGCAGTGCAGTGTGTCCTCGGAGCACTGTTTTTTTTACCGGTACTGCTGCTTCCACAGGTCCATGTCCCTGAAGAAGTATCGTTGAGCGGGTTGTCGATTATCCTCTATCTTGGCGTTTTTGTCAGTGTTGGAGGCTACGGTTTGTATAATTTTGGCATTAGTCGTATTCCTGCAAATCAAGCTTCAGCCTATATTAATCTTATTCCTGTTTTTGCTGTTATCCTTGGTTTTGTGATTTTAGGGGAACATTTCACCTTCTGGCAGTTCCTGGCTTGTGCGGTAGTATTTTGCGGGGTTATTTTAAGCCAGGATCGTAAATTTCAAAAGGAGGTGGCATAAGGTCATGAACAAGGCATTGATCTGGGCAGGTGCTATCTGTATCTGCATTGGAGTCTGCTGGCCGTGGATAAAGCACATTCCTTTGGGGCGCCTTCCAGGTGATATCACTATTGCTCGCGAGCATTTTCGTTTTTATTTTCCAGTGACGACCTCCCTGTTGCTCAGCGTGCTCATCTCTGTTTTGATTTGGTTTTTTCGGAAGTAGAGCAGAAAACGGAGCTTATGGTGAACGTGACCGGAGGGATGGTGGGTATGCCAGGGGATGATGTGTCTCAATCTGAGGAATTAACGATTGGCGGCTACTGCAGTCACTGTCGAAAGTATCATTATCTAAAGGCAGGGAAAGCACGACAAGCCTGCATGGATTTGATGGCCAGCCTGAGAGTGCATCAGCGGATAGATTTTAAAGTGCCTCCTCACCAAGGCAATCCACAGTGTGGAACTGACTACTTGTTTGGAGAGGCACGGGGAAAGATGTTCGGTGCCCTTGTGGGGGTAGATGAGCATGGCAGAGAACAGACATTTTACGCCTATTGCGGTCTATACAATGGCCTCTGGTCTGTAGCTGACTGGGTCGAGCCTGTGTTTGATCCAGTGGCTTTTATTAATGTGACACTGGAAGGTGAACAAGAGGTGAAAAGGCTGACTCGGGAGATAAATCGCCTGCCCATTCAATCCGATCAACGAAAAGAGCTCGTCCAAGTAAGGCGGCGGTTGTCTCGGCAACTAATGCAGGAAATTCATGGGCTGTACAGGGTTACTAACTTTCGGGGTGGCAGCGGATTGTTAACTGAAATTTTTAGTGGCGAAAAGGGTCCGCCTACAGGTACCGGAGACTGCTGTGCACCGAAACTGCTTCAACATGCAGCCCTCAATAATATCCTGCCTATGGGGATTGCTGAGTTTTACTGGGGCAAAGAAAATGCATCTCGATCACGGCAGCACGGATTTTTTTATCCATCCTGTGCTACAAAGTGCGAACCTATTCTTGGTTTTTTTCTCTGCGGGTTAGAAAACGATGTGCCGTAAGCAAGAGCTTGAAATCATTTACCAGGAACCAGTATTTGTAGTGGTGAATAAGCCCGGTGGCATGCTGGCTGTTCCCGGACGAGGGCCAGACAAGCAAGACTGTGTTGTCACTCGTCTACAAAAGATCTTTCCTGAATGTATAAAACAGCCACAGTACATCAGTTGGATATGGCAACCTCGGGGCTGATGGTTTTTGGGCTGACCCGTACGGCCCATCGGCACCTTTCGCTGCAGTTTGAGAATCGGACAGTGGTCAAACGATATGTTGCTGTTGTCGATGGCTTGGTGGGGCCAGATGCAGGGGCGATAGAACTGGCTTTCAGGCTTGATCTGGATAACCGACCGCATCAAATCTATGGTCCTGAATGTGGAAAACTCGGCGTAACCAGATGGAGGGTACTGCAACGTTTTAAGTGTCGGACAAAGCTTGAATTTTTCACAGAGACAGGACGAACCCATCAACTGCGGTTACATTCCAGTCACCCCAAAGGCCTTAGGTGCCCCATTGTTGGCGACAGTTTATATGGAGATGGCCGACTAGGCGAACAGATGCTGCTCCATGCAACAGGCCTGCAGTTTACCCATCCTGAAACAGGTAGAGTGCTTTGCTTTGTTTCCTCGCCGCCTTTTTAGGTGGGGTCAACGAGTACAACGATTAGCAATGTTTATTGTGTCGGTTTCAAGCCTGATTTCAACTCCAGGATGAATGGATGAGGGGCTTGCCAGTCGGTCCTTATTCATCAGGTACAGTGTACCTCTTTCTTTCTCGTTGCAAAAAAGACGATTGGCAATGGAGCTGAGTGTATCACCCGGTTGTATGATATACGTCCTGGCAGAGTCTTTTGGTGGCGACTGATTGCTGGGAGGTATTTTGTCTGGCAGGCCGGTGGCCTGGGGTATGGGAAGGCTTACCTGTGGTCGGGAAACGAAGAAGGGCTGCTGAACGGGAATATTCTCCTGTCCTTTAGCGGCGGTTGTTAGGCTGGTTTTTTCTGTTGTAACAGAAGCAGGTAGAGTGCCCTTTTCTACGCGGGATACAGGGGTAATGTTCTTTGTCTTTTCTTCTACAGGCGGTTTCGTAAACGGTTGTTCAGCGTTTGTAGCCTCTATTTGGGGAGGCGCTGGGGACAAAGCCAGTATTTCGGGGAGCAGTTTTGTGGCCGTGTTTTTTTGATGAACTGCTTCTGGCTGTCGTAATGGTGAAAAGGGCGATTTCCAGATAAGCCATGCCGAGATGATTAGCAGAGCCGTAAGCAGAGAGGCCGTTTTGAGTGTTCTTACCCCAGGGCGAACAGGTTTACCTGGTGCGGGTGGTTTTGTCCGGCGCAGGGATCTGTTTCTAAGCGCCCGTGTGAGAGCAACCGTGTCATTCATTCGGGTTGCTATTGCCTGCAGGTCGGGAAGGTCCGCTGCAGTATTTTCCGCCTCATGGAGCAACCGTAGACCTTTTGCTACATGCCCTTCTTTTTCCGCAGCTTCCGCCTGATTCACCAACTCTTCTGCAGCAGCCTGTAACTCCGCAATGGCCTGCTGCAATTCATCGTGTTTTTCATCGTTAATGGCATCAGCATGAAGTTTGAGCAGTGTGCCTGCTTCAATAACGTGGCCTGTTGTAATTTTTTCCTGGATTAGAGCGACGATATCTGACATCTGGATAGTCTTCTCATTGGAAAGTTTACCGAGAGAGTATAGCAAATCTCGGGGAGTAATTGTGGGGCATGAAGGCTTTGGCTGGATTATATCATTTTGGGGTGAAAGAAGAATAAAAAAAGGGGGTGCCCAGCAGGCACCCCCTTTTTACTAACGAGTGATCAACGACTTACAGGAGATGCTTGATAGCGTCTCTTTCGCCTGTCAGTTCGTCTTGGGTTCCTTGCATGCGTTCACGGCTGAAGTCACTTACTTCAAGACCTTCAACGATTTTCCATTCACCATTTTCTGTGGTGATAGGGAAGGCGTAGATGATATCTTCATCAATGCCGTAAGGGTTGCCGGCACTGTATACGCCCATGCTGACCCATTTGCCTTCGCTGCCCAAAGCCCAGCTTCTCATATGGTCAACTGCTGCAGAAGCTGCAGATGCCGCACTGGAAGCGCCACGGGCTTTAATGATAGCTGCGCCGCGTTGCTGTACAACAGGGATAAAGTTGTCAACGTTCCATGCTTCGTCGACCAGACCTTTTGCAGCTTCACCTTTAACGGTGGCATAGCTGATATCTGGATACTGTGTTGCAGAGTGATTACCCCAAACAACCATCTGCTCGATGTCGTTGGCGTGACTTCCTGTTTTTTCAGCAAGCTGAGACTTGGCACGGTTGTGGTCCAGGCGCATCATAGCTGTGATGTTGCGTGGATTGAGATCCGGTGCATTTTTCAGTGTGATAAGGGCATTGGTGTTTGCAGGGTTACCAACAACCAGTATTTTTACGTCACGCTTGGCGTTATCGTTGAGTGCTTTACCCTGGGCAGAGAAAATCTGAGCATTGGCTTCCAACAGGTCAGAACGTTCCATGCCTGGTCCACGAGGACGAGCACCAACTAAGACACCATAATCAATATCTTTAAACGCGACGTTTGCATCATCAGTGGCTACAATGCCAGCAACCAATGGGAATGCACAGTCGTTAAGTTCCATAACAACGCCATTGAGTGCGCCCATTGCCGGTGGAATTTCCAAAAGCTGAAGGATAACAGGCTGATCAGGACCAAGCATGCTGCCGCTGGCAATGCGGAAGATGACGGAGTAACTGATCTGACCTGCTGCGCCGGTTACGGCTACACGTACTGGTGCTTTCATTTTTTTCTCCTTACACTAAAGTTGTCTTAACAGCTGGTAGGCCAAAACATATTGGGAACTACCGTAACGTAAACAAAAAGCCTCAACGGTGAGGAATTATTACCATTTATAGTCAGACAATGGTTTGGTTGGCAGGAAAGGACGCTAAGTGGATAAGCGCTTATGAATAACGTATTCAATAAAAAGGATCACAAAAAAACCACCCTGAATATACCCTTTCATATCCAACCAGCCGTTATTGATACAAATCAATGGGTAAAAAGTCAAGCGCTCTTTGTCTCCGTTGGTAACACGTTGAAGTTGTATGTCTTTTTGGGTGGTTAAATATGAATTGTTATTCATTGATGTCCGTGGGTAAGACGGGGCAGGCTTGCTTGCGCTGCGCAATGCCTGAATTGCTCTGGAGGTTAAAAACTTTTTTGGAGCATGGTGCGTACTTCTTGAAGGGAGGCCTTAGGATGGGTGTCGAGAAAAGATGCTATGGTATGGGCAATATAGGCTGTGGATATTGAAGTTCCGGCAAAGAGCATGGGTGTCTCTTCACCTTTTTTAAAAAAAGGGGCAAATCCAGAAGCTTGTACCTCGACAAAAGGACCAAAGTTAGAGGATTCCCATGGGGTTCCATCTGGCTCTAAGGCGCCGACGCCGATAACGTTTTCATAGGCAGCAGGGTAAATGGATTCTCCTGTAGCTTCGTTGCCTGCAGCGGCAACCAGTATGAGGTTGTTTGCGTTTGCTTTTTGGAGAGCCTGGTCGAGAAATTCACTTTTTGCTGAGCCGCCCCAGCTCATGCTGATGACCTTAGCATTGTTGGCCATGGCAAAATTAAGTGCCTGGATGATGCTGAAGTTGGATGTGACACCATTTTGATCAAAGACTCGTATCGCTATTACCGGTGCGGTGAGTTGCCCATCGTTGGTTGCACCCAATGGGGAAATTGCGCCCGAGGCAAGCTGCGCCATCTGCGTACCGTGCCCTGACGGGTCCTGGATTTGTGAGTATGGCTGTATTGCATCGTAGGTGGCAGCGATCCATGGCAAGGAAAGAGCTTCAGGAGCAAGTCCTGAGTCAAGTACTGCAATGGAGTGGGAGGTCGAGGTGTTTAAAGAGGTAGATTCACCTTTTGTCTGCAGGGAGGCGTCGGCCAAGAGAGGCGACGGATGCATGATATAAGCAAAATGGGGCTCTGTGGAGGCTACAGGTTCAAGCTTTGCTACTGTCGTCAACAGGGCTTCCAGGTTTTGTTCGGGAGGGAAAGATATTTGGTAAAGACCTGTGGCGTCAATTTTACCGAGGGTGCGGCCGCCTATGCTGCGTATTTGGCTCAGGAAAAGTGCTTCAGAAACCGTATCTTTTTTTTGGACGAGCAGTTCATCTGCAAGAACGAGTGCTCCTGTGGTGGGATGGTGGGTGGTGTGGAACATATGTGATCGGTTGAGAGGTTCCATCCGGTATTGTAGGCCGGGAGCAAATATCTGGATTGTAAGCGGGAGGAACCCTCGGTCCGCATCTTTTTTCCAGGTGACTACATGATTAACCGGGCGGAGCAAAGTTGGGAGTCCTTGAGTGAGCGGTGTTTTTTCCAGATGGATTGAAACCGTCGGGTTTATTCGCGGATCTGCCTGTATCTCAATTCCGTGTGCTGCGAGTTCAGCTAAGATCAGTCGCAATGGGGTCAGGTCAGCATGCAGCGTTATTTGGTCGTTTGTCATCTGCAGGCGAAGTTTTTGCAGGGAGGCGCTTGCAATACAGGGGGAGGCTGCTAAGGAGAAAATAAAAAGCCAGCTGAGAACAACACGTATACTACGCATTGAATAGCAGTGGGGTGCGTATTTCTAGGTGAGGGCAAGTATATGGGGTGCCCATTTCCTTTACATATTTTTTGAGGGAATGAAATTGGGCATGGTGTAGGCAGGATCGCTGTCAGAATAGCGGTCAGCGATGACCATCATCAGGGTTTCAAAGGTAAAGCCCCATACTAGCCCCTTGGATGCCGGAAGACAGGGGAAAAGTCGCTGTGGACAACGTGGACTCATCGGACGTTGAATGACGTTGGTGTCGTCAGCCGCGTATCCCAATTGCAGCCATTCATGGGCACTGATTTCTGTTTCCTGCAGTTTGATGGGGGGACGATAGGTAAGTTCAAAAAGATATGTTGTTACCGGGGTGGGGACTCCAAGGTGGTTGCCTGCCTTGCGCACTGGATACTGTTTGACAAAAGAATGGGAAGCCAATTCTACGCCGCATTCTTCGTAGGTCTCTCGGAGACAGGTCTCGAGCAGGGAGCTGTCGGTTGTATCCCTTCGCCCTCCAGGAAAGGCATATTGTCCTGACCAAGGATCCTTGGGGTTGCTCGTTCGTTTGAGCACCAGGACTTGCGGCATCGGGTCAGTGGTAATAATGGTTGCTACGGCTGCTTCTCTCAAATCAGAACCTATGCGCCTTGCACAACAGCAATCTTTTAGAAAGGTATTTTACGAATATATAATAAAGATATACAATGATACAGATTATGCAATCTTAAAAATTGATGCAGGTATATTGTAAGCTTAATATCTATCTGAAAAGATAAGGGAATCATGACGTTGTTTCAGGCCTGTGCAATCAGGGGTGACAAACCGTTGGCATAGGTCTAATATATCCATTATCTCCTTCGAGATTCCTTTCTTTTTTAATAATATATGTGTAGCACCAATAATAGATTTGTATCTGCAAGGATACCGTCTGCAATAATAGAACTGTTCATGTACAAAGTACATGAACAGTAGGATGAGGATCACAATTATGACCTTTGATATGATGATAGTTTTCGGCTTGTTAGGGTTGGCTGTAATTCTATTTGTTTTTGACTTGTTGCGGGTCGATCTCGTCGGGATGTTGATGATGGTGTTGCTGCCGTTGACTGGCGTGGTCTCCCCTGAGGAAGCCGTTGCCGGATTGAGTTCTAATGCGGTTGTTTCCATCATAGCGGTGATGATTCTCGGGGCAGGGTTAAACAAGACCGGCGTTATGAACAGTGTTGCTGCTTATATAATCAAGGTGGCAGGCCGGAGTGAAACCCGGATTATGCTCATTATTTCATCAACCGTATCGGTTATTTCAAGTTTTATGCAGAATATCGGTGCCGCTGCCCTGTTCCTGCCGGCCACAATGCGCATTTCCAGAGAGTTAAACATAGCTGCAAGTAAAATTTTGATGCCCATGGGGTTTGCCGCTATTACAGGAGGCTGTCTTACCCTGGTTGGCTCAAGTCCTCTGATCATGCTCAACGACCTTATGGGCGGCTGGTGGGCAAATAACAGTGATGCAGTCCATGGTGAGCCTTTTGTTCCCCTTGGACTGCTTTCCGTCACCCCTATAGGGCTTGCTCTCTTGGCCGGTGTGCTCGCCTATTTTACATTTTTTGGGCGCAAACTGCTGCCAGACGATGCCTGTTCCCTTGATGAAGATTGTATGGATAAGAGGCTCGAAGAAATTTACGGGCATGACGTTGGGCACAGTTATGAAGTGCAGGTTCCGGTAACAGCAGCTTCTGCAACCTTGGGCGAGCTAGAGTTGCGACCGCTTTATCATCTAACGGTCATCGGTATCGCCAAAGAAGGCGGGCGTGAGAAGGATCTGGCACCGATGCGGGATTCCCGCATTGACCCGGGGGACTCACTGTGGGTAATGAGTTCAAATCGCAATATAAGGGAGGCTGCCAAGGAACTTTCGTGGTCAATCAAAAGTGAGCACGATATTTTTTCCAAGGAAAATTCCATAGAAGAAAGCGGGGTTGTTGAAGGGGTGGTCATCCCTCAATCCAACCTGAGTAATCATAGCATGGAAGAATTGAGGTTCAGAGAGCTTTTTCACGTGAACCCGCTGGCAATCGTTCGTGGCGAAGAGCTGATAATGGAGGAGATCAATATAACCAAACTCAAACAGGGCGACACTATTCTCCTCCAGGGGAAGTGGCCTCAGTTTCGTTTGCTGCAGCAAAAGATGGACGTTGTTTTTATTGAGGAAATTCGTGGTGAAGAATTAAAGCCGGATCGTATTTGGTGTGCTGTATTTTTTCTTCTGCTTTCCCTGGTTTTGGCACTTGGGTTTAAGGTCAAGCTTTCCATAGCTCTGCTCACCGGGGCACTGGGAATGATATTGACCCGTATTATCCCTGCGGACAGGGCGTATGAAGCGGTTGACTGGCGGACGGTATTTCTCCTGTCCGGTCTTATTCCGCTCGGTACAGCCTTCGAAAATACTGGTGCTGCAGCTTATTTAGCCAACACGCTCATGGATTCTATCGGGGTCCCTGGACCTTTACTGCTCATGCTTGTTATTTCTCTGCTCACTGCATTTTTTTCTTTGGTGGCCTCAAATGTCGGTGCTGCTGTGTTGATGGTGCCGCTGGCAATGAATATGGCTGCTGGTATTGGTTCCAATCCGGTGGTGGCAGCAATGGTAGTGGGTCTTTCAGCTTCTAATACGTTTATACTGCCCACTCATCAGGTCAATGCTCTGATAATGCGTCCCGGAGGCTATAAAACAAAGGATTATATGAAAACCGGTATCGGGGTTACTATAATGTATACCTTTATCCTTGTGGGCTGCCTGGGGCTTTTTTACACAATCTGAAGTGAAGTGAGGGGAGAGAATGAAACTAAATAATAGATCACCCCAGGTTCTACCAAGAGTTTGTCAGATTTTGCTGGCCGTACAGCTTGATTTTTTCGTATCAACAAATGCTTAAATAAAAGGATGCTTACAACCAATGAGTCAGTTTCAATTATCACCTCTTGCCGGGTATGAACCATTTGACGGGCCAGTCGTTACTATTATCCTAGATGGCGTGGGGCTTGGCCCTCAGGATGCCAGTGATGGTGTGCATGTTTCCTACACCCCGGTCTTGGACGAAGTTTTGCAGACCCCGCTGGCAACCCGTCTGAAAGCACATGGTTTGGCGGTTGGGTTGCCCAGTGATGATGATATGGGAAATTCAGAGGTCGGACACAACGCCTTGGGGGCTGGACGCATCTTTTCCCAGGGAGCAAAGTTGGTTAACGAGGCACTCAATACCGGTACGGCCTTTCAGGGGAAGACGTGGTCCAAGGTCATTGCCCGTGCAAAAAACGGAGGGACGCTTCACCTGATAGGCATGATTTCTGACGGTAACGTGCACAGTCATATTGACCAGTTGTTCACTCTGTTGGAAGAGTGTTCCCGTGACGCAATTAAACAAGTCAGGGTGCATGGCCTGCTCGATGGTCGGGATGTGGCGCCAAAAAGCGGGTTGGAATATTTCGGTGCGTTGGAGGAAAAGCTTGAGCAGCTTTCTGCAGCAGGTGAACGGGATTACCGCATTGCTTCCGGGGGCGGGCGGATGGTGACTACTATGGATCGGTATAATGCGGACTGGCAGGTGGTTGAGAAGGGCTGGAAAGCTCATGTGCTCGGTCAGGGGCGTCATTTTTCCTCAGCTACCGAAGCAATAGAGACGTATTACCGTGAAGATCCTACCATGACCGATCAGTACATGGACAGCTTTGTGGTCGTGGAGGATGGCAGCCCTGTCGGAACCATTGAGGACGGGGATGCTGTTATATTATTTAATTTTCGCGGTGATCGGGCCATTGAAATATCGAGAGCATTTGATGAACCCGAGTTTGTAGCCTTTGATCGCCAGCGTTATCCTGATGTGTATTATGCAGGCATAATGCAGTATGACGGAGATGCCAAAATACCAAAGAATTACTTGGTAGAGCCCCCAGCGATAGACAAGACTCTTGGTCAGTATTTTTGCAATAATAATATTACCTCTTATGCTATTTCAGAAACACAGAAATTTGGTCATGTGACCTTTTTCTGGAATGGCAATCGATCTGGCTATATAGATCAGGAGCTTGAAAAATATGTCGAAATTCCGTCGGATAAAATTACATTTGATCTGCGACCTTGGATGAAAGCAGAAGAGATTACCGGCGAGGTTATTGGTGCGGTGAAGAGTAAAAAATATAAATTTATCCGCCTTAATTATCCCAACGGCGATATGGTCGGTCATACCGGTGTTGAAGGTGCTGTACGAATAGCGGTGGAAACCGTGGACCTTTGTCTGGGGCGTTTACTTACTGCCATAGAGGCTGCAGGCGGGATTGCAGTAATAACTGCTGACCATGGTAATGCCGATTGCATGTGGACCAAAAAAAACGGCGAACATTTGCCTATGGTTGCCCACACCAGGAATCCGGTCCCTTTTGTTATTGTTGATTATAATCAGGCAAATCGGTTCATTTTGGCAGGGGTAAAAACGGCTGGGTTGGCTAATGTTGCTGCTACACTTTGCAATCTGCTGGGCTATGAAGCCCCGGCTGACTATGAACCCTCTCTGATTACCTTGACTGCAAAATAAGTGCTTCTATGCAGGGCATTTGTCACTGCAGTCTGAAGGTTAGCTGGCATTTTAACCGATCGGTGTACTTTCCCAGAGGTGCCGGTTTTATCTGTGGATGGTGGGGCTGTCAGCCCCGCCATCCTGTTGTATTCTTGAAACTCCCCTTCCTCTTTGTCATCCTGTAATTTAGAAAACTGATTGCCACGGATCAGCCGTTAGTAACGGTTCGTTTTAGTGAGTTTATTATTTGTACACTAGAGCCCTGGAACCCCTTGGCACGTTGTGAGAAAATGTTTACATATCTATCAGATATATTTTGTTTTTTTGTAAAGTCTTTGTACTCTGGATGTCTATAGCAGATCGAATTATATCTTGAGGTAATACAATGTATGATGTCAATGCTGGTGATGTATTATGCCGGGTGGACACATATGAGCTCTATCGCTCAGATGGAACACTGACCATTAAGGTGCAGGAGGTGTTGACCGAGAGTGTCTACAAGTTCAGGGCAATCCCCTGTTTGCAGCTTGTTGAATCTCCTGAGCAGTACCAGGGAACAGGAGGCACCGGTGAGGAGGCCCTCAATGACTGTTTGGTAAAAATTAAACATGTGCGTTTGGTGGAAGGGGTGTTTGCCTGATCGCTTAATATTGATGGTGGCCGAAACGTGCGGGGGCTTAAGAGTGAACTTTTTTCGAGTCCATCAAGTAGGGATGGGAAAAAGTCGTTGAAAGAGGGACAAAAACAAATTCTTAGGTATTTAACTTTGACGGGGGATCAGGATGGAGGTGAAAGTGCAACAATCGATGATGTTAATTTGTTTCAGTCTTTTGTTTTTTTTCGTGCCCATTGAAAGCTATGCAGCGCAACCTGAAAGGGCTTTCAGCGGTACCTGGAGTGCTAACGGAACCAAGGAAGTTCTGTCTTTTGGAAAAGACAGGGAGGCCGCGCTTTTCAAGCTGGCAGGCCTTGTGCACCTCAAGGATGGCATCGGTGCTCAAACGGATTACTGGTCAAAGTGTATCGGGCTTGGTGATACCCAAACCGGGAGTGATATACGATGCGTCTGGAGAAGCCTCAGTGGGCAGGAAATGTATGTTTTACTCCAGGCGAAACAGATGGGCGAGGGAACGCAGGTTACCGGTGAGATCGTCGGCGGCACAGGAGCTTTAACAGGGATACAGGGAAGCCTTGAGTTTGAATGGTCCACTTTGTCACTAGAAAAAACAGATAAGGTTATTACCGTGGGAGGATATGCCAAAGGCCTGAAAGGCACCTATACCATACCCTGAGCAACAATGTGTCAATGAATATTCATATGCTTTCGCTTTACTAAACGTGAGGAAGGAGGAGGATTTATGTGGGTGCTTGAACTGTTGGTTGTGTTGGTATTTATCTGGCTAGGAGCTCGGCTGGGCAGCATTGGTATTGGTTTTGCTGGCGGATTTGGCGTACTTGTCCTGGGGTTTGTGTTTGGGCTTGAGCCTGGCAGTATCCCGACCGATGTTATTCTGATCATAATGGGGGTAATTGCAGCAATTGCAGCCATGCAGGAGGCAGGTGGCCTCGATTATTTGGTGCATATTGCGGAAAAGGTGCTCAAAAGTAATCCAAAATACATTACTTTCCTTGCTCCGCTTGTCACATATGTGATGACTTTGTTTGCTGGCACCGGACATACTGCTTTTTCCACTCTTCCTGTGATCGCTGAGGTTGCCAAACGTGAAGGCATTCGCCCGTCCCGACCACTGGCTATTGCTACTGTCGCTTCCCAGATTGCCATTACCGCCTCTCCCATTTCTGCAGCAGTAGTATTCTTTTCCTCCGAATTGGAGAAGGTCGGAGTCGACTATGTGCAGCTGTTGATGATTTCTATTCCTTCCAGTTTCCTCGCGGTTATGATGGCTGCAGTGTTTACCAATTTTATGGGTAAGGATCTCAAGGATGACCCTGTGTATCAGGATCGGTTGGCCAAGGGTTTGGTCAAGGAAGCCACCGCGACTGATTCAGAAAAGGTAATAGCGCCTGAAGCAAAACGGTCCGTTCTTATTTTTGGGGTCGCTCTTGCCTGTGTGGTTTTTTACGCGACTGCCATTAGCTCAACGGTTGGTCTTATCAAAGAACCCGTTCTTGCACGGGATCATGCAATCATTACCTTTATGCTTGCCGCAGCCACCCTTATCACCATGTTTTGCAAGGTGGAGGCGAAAAATATTCTCAATGCTTCGACCTTTAAATCAGGGATGAGTGCCTGTATCTGTGTGCTTGGTGTCGCCTGGTTGGGAACTACCTTTGTCGCTGCCCATCTGGATGAGATCAATGTGTTTGCTGCAACTCTTCTTGAGTCTAAACCTTGGCTGCTGGCAGTAGTCCTCTTTTTTGCAGCCATGCTCCTCTATTCCCAAGCTGCAACTACCAGGGCATTGATGCCGGCAGCACTTGCACTCGGTGTCAGTCCGCTGGCAGCGATAGCATCTTTTGCCGCAGTTAGCGCCCTGTTCGTGCTGCCAACGTATCCAACTTTACTGGCAGCAGTAGAGTTTGATGATACCGGCTCCACTAGGATCGGTAGGTATGTTTTTGACCATCCCTTTCTTCTCCCAGGAACGTTAACAATCATTTTTGCGGTGTGCTTAGGGTTTGTGTTTGGCAGCATTATTTTATAATCCTCATTTTCATCGAAAGGAGTATCCCATGAATATAGCTCAGAGTGTTATCAGGCAGGCGGCAAAGGCATCGGGCATCAGCGAAGAAGATTTGATCCTGTTTTTTAAGGAAGGAGAGCGAAAGCTATACAAACCCAATGAATGGCTTTTTCAGGAGTCCACACCTCGGAAGTGGGCAGGTATCATTTTGGAAGGTGATATTGAACTCGTGCGCGGGCTGCATGGCTCTTCGCGCCATATTGCCACCATGATTGCCGGGGCGCTTATTAGTGAAGGGGCTTTTTTGGAAGGCGATTCGCACAGCAATGGCTCTTTTACTCGAAATGGGGCGGAGATATGGCAGATATCAAGAAAAAAGATTGAGGCGTTGCGTGAGCAAAAACCGGAGATGTTTTACCGGATTATCTCTCGGGTAGCTGTCGGTATAAATCGCCGCCTGCGGGTTCTGTCAAACCAACTGTATCATAATAAACAGGCTGTACAGGTGATGAGTGGCTTCCGGTTGGAACATGATTCTCTGGGGCAGCGAGAGATATCCGATCACGTCTATTATGGGGTGCAGACCCAACGTGCCATGGAAAATTTTGCCATCTCTGGTGCATTTGTCAGTAATTTTGAACATCTGGTGGAAGGATTGGCTATGGTCAAGAAGGCGGCAGCCTTGACCAATTTTGAACTC
>JAUVLX010000075.1 GCA_030600525.1 Desulfobulbus sp.
GGCGCTGTTGTCGAGCCTCTTTGAAAAGCCCATTGACCCTGCAACTGTTGTTTGCGGCGAGGTCGGGCTTGCCGGAGAAATTCGGGCAGTAGGCCAGATGGAAATGCGGTTGCGGGAAGCTGAGCGACTTGGGTTTTCCACCTTTATCATGCCCGAATCAAGCATGCGCCAAGTGGAAGGGGCGGGAAAAGCCGGGATGCGATGTGTGCCGGTCCGCACTGTGGATGAACTTGCCGATCATCTCTTTCAGGGAGAGTAACAAGCCATTGTGCTTGCCTCACATGCAGCTGTTGTTTATGGTGATGCGGTACATTATAGATGAAAAAAGAGGATCTTATGGATTTTAAAAAGCATTTTGAGAAATCGTGGCAAGTGTTCACTTCCTTTCTCCCTTCCTTGCTGATTTCTACTGTGGTTCTGCTTGGTGCCTCCATGCTGACCCTTGGCATCTTGGCTCCGGTCCTGACTGCGGGGTACATGCAGTCGCTGCTATTGGCAATACGGGAGCAAAGAAAGCCGGAACTAAAAGATTTGTTTGCTGAAATGCATCTTTTCCTACCGCTGGTTGGCTTTGGGATTCTGATAGGGATTGCGGTTTTTCTCGGATTGGCGATGTTGGTTCTGCCTGGATTGGCTGTTATTCTTGCTGTTGCTTTTTTCTGCATATATATGCTGCCGTTGATGACAGATCAGCAGTTTCGCCTTTTTGAGGCGCTGAAGGAAAGCTCCAGAATGGCCATGCAACAGCCGATTACGGAACATCTTGCTGTTGTCGCAGTATACCTGGTGCTTACCTCGCTCGGAAGTTCCACAGGACTGGGCAGTCTGTTTACCACCCCCATGGCGACCCTCTTTGTCCTGTCGGTGTATGAAGCAAAACGGATACGCTTGCTTCCCGGCTCTACTGACAGGGGTACCGCAGATTCCTCCGCAGAGGAGCGGTAGCAGGCAGCCTTGGCTAGAGGAGTTGTGTCAACGTGAGAGCGAATACAAAATTGCACGTTTTTTTATAAAGGGATTCTATGGGTTCACAAGTCTTCCCCATTATTTTGATCGTAGTAGGAGCGTTTTTTCTACTTTCTAATCTCGATTTTCTTCCCATGGGCCAGGTCAAGGCCATTTTACGGGAATGGTGGCCGCTTATTCTGATTGTAGTGGGGGTGTTGCAGCTCCGCAGGAAATAAGCAGGACGGCCGCAACCTTTGGCCAGCTTATTATTGCTCAAGGTCTGTATATTTGTCCTCCGCGAACCTAGGTGTGCACACGGCAAGGAAAAGCAGGTCTTCCTTGCCTGTGTTACGGATGCGCTGCCGTACTCCCGCCGGTATCACTGTTGTATCTCCTGTCTTCACGCTTTGTGGAGGCGTATCGCCGATTTCCACCTCCCCTTGCCCTTCAAGGATAAGGTACCGCTCAATGATTCCATCAAGGCTGTGCCACCTGGTGGTTGTGCCGGGCAAAACTCTGGCCTGTGCAACCGAGCATGCCGGATCATGTGTGGTGTTGTATAGTTCGGTAATAAAGCACCCTTCACGGAAATAAAATTCCTTTTTTTCTGTTTGTTCCTTCATCTTTTTCTTTTTTCAAAATTAAATTGAATAAAATTACCCCAGAGGCTGGAAAACCTCTATCTCCAACAAGGGGTGGGAACCTATTTTTTCCACCCCCCAAAGTTTGGTCTTGAGCAGACGCAATTAATCGAGAAAGAGTAAAATTCCAAAGAGAGAGAGCATCAGGCCTGAGAGTTTTTCCAAACCGAAAATCCATCTTTCCAGGTAACTTTTGGCTCGCCTGTTGCCAAGAACCACTGCCACCCCCATATCCCAGGCAAAGACTATACTGACCATCCACAGCCCATACAACGCGCGTGCTATAAGTGGTGTCTCGGCCGATACCATGACTGTAAACAGGGAAAGGTAAAAGATCGCATTTTTGGGATTGAGAATTGCTGAGGTAAAGCCAAGAGCAAATTGGTGGACAAAAGATGATTGGTGCAGCACTCCTCCTTCGGCATTTTGACTTATGGGTCTTTGAGGGGCTCGCAGCAATAGGTAACCGATGTAGATGAGGTAGCCGCTGCCCAGGTATTTGAGTACCGACATCAACGGGTTCATGTCGCGCACTGCTTCCAGACCGAGAACGGCAATGATTAAATAGATTGCATTGGCAGTAGTAATGCCAGCGCAGACAGAGAAGGCATAGCGCATCGGCATCCGCAGTGCTGTACGCATGATCAGAAAAAGGTCAGGCCCGGGACTGAGCAGGGCCAGAAAGTGGGCTGAGGCAATCAAAATAAATTCCATTGTGTACTCCCTTTTTTTAAAGCCATGGTACAATGGCGTTGCATGCCCATCTTGTACAAAATTGACGAAACGCTAACACCCCACCGAAACATCTCAGAGGAATTAACTATGCTTCAGCGTTATCGATACCTGTGGTTTCTTCCAATGATTACGGGATTACTGTTGTTTTTTGGTTGTTCTACAGATAAAGACCAAAATCTGGAAACTCTCCTGGCCCAACGGCCAGATCAGCAGCAGTTGGTGTTTGACTCTGTTGGCACCATGGATGATCTGCTTGAGTCCACCACCAAGGCGTTGGTTGATTTTCGTGATCGGCACCAGATAGAGATGCTTATTGTTGTTCTGCCTTCCCTTGACCAGCAGCATACGATTAGTGAAGCGGCGGTTCTGCTTTTCAGTAGGTGGCAGATCGGCCTGGAAATGCTGGGAGGTGGGGTGTTGCTCCTGCTTGTTGAAGATAGCAAGGAGGTAAAACTGGAAATAAGTTATGAGTTGGAATCCATTTTTACCGACCACTTTACCGGCTCTGTTGAGCGGCGGCAACTGCGTTCCCGTTTTATTGCCGATGAGTTGGAAATTGGCCTTATTGCAATTATGGAAGAGCTTGAGGCAAGAGCCCAGCTACTGCATGCTGATATTGCTGTTGAAGATGCTATCAGCAAACGTGATGCCCGATATCTCTCCCAGGGAGCAGGTGCAAGGATTGCCCTGGAGCCGTTGGAGGTTGTTGTTGCTTCTTCAACCAGCAAGGTGAATACACGCTATCCCGCAGGGGCAACGATTGATGAAGCCTGGCAGAGTTTGCTTATGCGCTGGAAGGACCAGGAACGTGACCCTTTTCTCCAGGTTTTTTTACCAACGGGCCGTCTTTCTTATCGCGATTTTGCCACCATGCCCAAAGGGCGCCTTTCCCAGCAGTACGAGACGTACAGCAACCGGCACTACCAGGTGTTGGAGGATGGGAATAATGGCGTGATCTATTTTGGAAAGAAGGAAGGATGGGACAATGCCCCTTTCCTGTTTTGCCGTACCCGCGAAGGGTGGCAGTTTGATTTGGTCAATCAAAAGAAATTTATCCGTATGGGGCCTTCTCCCTCGTGGGGAGTAGAGTTTGGTGCACACCCTTATGTGCTTCTCTTATGGGATGCCTTTCGGTTTTACGGCCAGGATATTCCCTTAAGCGGGGAGGAGTTGTACGATAGCGGCAATGATACAATTATCGCAGCCTCCATAGAGGCTCTGGAAGCAGAAGTCGTAGCTGGTAAGGAGGATTTTGTAACTTTGCTTCAACTCGGCAGACTGTATACCCTTACATCCATGAGCCGTAAAGCCATGAAGAAATTGAAACAGGCAATCGCCCTTCAACCACAAGATCCGCGTCCTTACCTGTATCTTGCTATTGCTCACGTTAACGGATTCTACCAGTATGACAGTGGATTGGAAATGCTGGAAACCGCTCGCGAAAAAGGCGGCAACGATCCTTTTCTTGCCAATTTTACGGGGTATATTTTATACCAGAAAAAACAGTACCAAAAGGCTGCCGCATCATTTGAAGAGGCAATTCAACTAGATCCGGAAAACAGTTACAGCCAGTACTACCTTGGCTATACCTATGCCTGGCTGTATAACAAAACCAAAGATGGTGCTAAAAAGAAGGAATATAAGCAGCTTTTCAACCAGTACGCTGACAAGGCACGATCTTCAGCAACCATCCATCCGGCGCGCATCAGGCGACTTGAGGATTGGTTAAAGAAGTAGGGCCGGTGTGGTTTTGTGGTGAATGCTATTTAACGGTGTCAAACTTCCAGATATTGGCGAGATCGTGGGTGTGATCCTGATCCTCGGGCCTGTCGGGCGTCGTGTAAATGACCCTTTTTAAGGGGCAGTCAAATACCGCTTCATCGTGGTCCTTATGTGCATCAGCATAGACGGCATTGAGCGCTTTTTCCATGGTTGGATAGAAGTGTTGAATACCGATTTCCTTGATCATCCCGGTACGGATCAGCACGTCTGTCATTGAGCGATGCACACCACTAAAAGAGATAGTGATACCAGCCCGACGCACTCGGTCGACGATCAGTCTCAGTGCTTCTATTCCAGAGGCGTCAATCATACTTATCCCGGATGATTCAATAATGATGTGGTTTAGGTCGGTTTTGCTTTCCATATGATCGAGTACCTTGTCTTCAAGATAGCTGGCATTGGCAAAAAAGAGAGACCCTTCAAACCGGACCACATCGATATATTTGCATTCTTGCAAACCATGGGAAAGGGCGCCATGCAGGTATTGATCCTCGCCCCTGGAGAGGGACACAACCTGGGGGCGCATGCTCTTGTAGAGGAATATGACGATCGAAAGTACCGCCCCAATGAGAATACCCTTGTCCAAGTGTGGAGCAAAGTAGAGGGTGGAGAAAAAGGTGATGACCACTATTGCCCCGTCGTACCATTGTGCTTTCCAGCTGTGAATCAACCCTTTAAGGTTTATCAGACCCAGTACGGCCAGCATGATGATGGCAGCCAGTACACTCTGTGGAAGATGATAGAGTAGCGGAGTGAGAAAGAGCAGGACCACTACCACGGCCAGGCCGGTCAAGACTGATGCCATGCCACTGACAGCCCCTGCCTGGAGGTTGACTGCAGAGCGGGAAAAGGACCCAGAGGTCGGATAGCTTTGCCCCATCGCACCAATGATATTACCAAGGCCCTGGCCGATGAGCTCTTGGTTTGGGTTCAATCGGTCGCCGGTTTCGGCTGCCATGGCCTTGGCAATGGAAATAGCCTCCATAAAGCCAATAATGGCAATGATCACCGCATAGGACAACAATCCTTTGACGGTCTGCAGTTCCAGAGTTGGTATACTAAAACCAGGCAGCCCTTTGGGCACTGTGCCGATAACACTGCCGCCGCCGATCATGGTGAAGTTTTTGCTATCCTGGGGCTGGGGGCTTACCTTTATCCGCCAGGTACGTTTGTCGCTCTGGGTATCTGGCGGTAGTTCGTCGCGCAGGTAATACCCGTCGGCTTCACCTCCCTTTACCTTGTGAAAAAGCATAGACCTCGCAAGGTTACGATGGGTTGCCGCATGGTTGTCCGCTACCCTGATCTTGTGGGAAAGCATGTCTATTTCTTGGAGCAGTATAATCCACTCCTTGCTGCCCGTTTCAGCCTCTGTAAGATTCTGGCTAAGGGCGGATCGCTGCTCCATCAGTTTACTGTAGAGCCTGGACTGAATATGGTAGGTCCAAAGTATGTTCTTGGCCTTTTGGGAGCGAATGTTTTCAACCGTTGTGGTTTGGTTGTTTTCAAAACCGATCATGGCAGAGATCACAATGGCTGCCGTGACCACGATCAGCACATTGGGCAGGCGGGGCGCATGTTTTTTGAGAAGGATCATTCCTGTAAATGTGGCTAGTCCAATCAGCAAGGTGGGCCAGTGGGTGTAGTGGATGGCCGCTGTTACTACCCGGAACAGGGTTTCGTAGTGATGTGGGGCCGTGTCTACCACCACCCCCAAAAATTTTGAGAGCTGCGACGATGCAATAATCAGGGCTGCAGCATTGGTGAAACCGATGATGACAGGATGAGAAAGGAAGTTGACCACTAGTCCCAGGCGCAATACCCCAAGCAGCAACTGAAAGAGACCTATCATAAGGGAAAGGAGAATGGCATAGCCGATATAGGCCTCACTACCGGCAGTTGCCAGTGGTGCCAGAGAGGCTGCCGTCATCAGGGAAACCACCGCGACCGGTCCGGTTGCAAGCTGGCGACTGGAACCAAATAATGCTGCGACTATTGGTGGCAGGAAGGAAGCATAGAGGCCATAGTAGGCAGGAAGACCTGCAAGCTGCGCGTAGGCCATGCTCTGCGGGATAAGGACCAGGGCAACGGTTAGCCCGGCCATGGCATCCGCCCGTAATTGGGTACGGGTATACCCGTGGAACCAGTCAGTAAAAGGGAAGATTTTTTTCAGCATCGATTACCAGCAGCGAAAGAGTGGTGGGGGCAGGTAAACCGTAACTAATGATACCGCAAATACGCTCAATCACAAATATAATTTTGAACAAGCTGCAATCGTCTCAATGCCCTAACTCGTCAAGTAGCCGGATCACTTTAAGCCCTTCCCCAACCCCGGTGGTGCCGCTCATTGCCATGTTGACACTGATGGTCTCCATGATTTCCGCTCTGGTTGCACCGGCATCAATCGCGTGCATGGTCTGGGCGATAATGCAGTTTTCACAACCGGCCCGTAACCCAATGGCAAGGGCCATCAGTCTTTTGGTCTTTTTGCTGAGCGCACCGTCCTTGTAGGTCGCTTCCCACTTGGCTGCTTCAAGCTCCATTATTTTAGGGAGTTCCTGGCGCAGTTTCTCCACCAGGGCGAGCCGGGTGCTGTTTTTATCAGTAAGTGTTTCCATCGGGGCTCTTTGTTTAAAGTGGTCGGATCAACGCCTGTTGTCAAATTGATCGTAGCTTACCTGGTTGTGGAGCAGGGTGTCGGCAGCATGGCCATCTTTTTCCTCTACCGGGTGACCGATACCTATAATGGCTACCGGCAGGATGTTTTGCGGTAAGTTGAGGACGTTGCCCAGGTACTGCTGGGATGATTGCTGCTCGTTATGTTCACGGAGTCTGATTTGGACCCAGCAGGAACCAAGGCCCATGTCTGTAGCCGCAAGGTGGAGGATAAGCGAAGCAATGGACGCATCTTCCACCCACACATCGGTTTTAGAGCTGTCAGCACAGACAACAATGGCCAGTGGGGCATTTTTTAAAAAGGTTGCACCATGGGGCTTTGCCACTGCAAGCTTCTGGATTCGTTCTTTATCCTGGACCACGACAAATTCCCAGGGATTGATCCCTTTGGAGGACGGGGAACGAAGTGCAGCTTCAAGCAGCAGGTTAATGTCTTCCTGACTGACTGGTTTGTCCTGGAATCGACGAATGCTTCTTCTTTTTCTGAGTAGATCGATAAGCATAAAGGACCTCATACATGTTTGATATAAGGGGCACAGGGCAGTGAATGAGCCTGCTCAAATTTTCTTCACAAAGGCGGACTTTAGCTTCATCGCGCCGATCCCGCTGATCTTGCAGTCAATATCGTGATCACCATCCACGAGGCGGATGTTTTTTATCTTGGTGCCGACCTTGACCACGGTAGATGACCCTTTGACCTTGAGGTCTTTGATCACCGTTACCGTATCACCATCCTGCAGGATGGTGCCGTTGGCATCTTTGATACCCGAAGAATCTTCGTTTTCAATAGTGCTGTCCATTGACCACTCGTGTCCGCATTCAGGACAGACATAGAGACTGCCGTCGTTGTAGGTGTATTCCGAGTTACATTGCGGACAGTTGGGTAATTCACTCATGATGTTCCTTATAGATAAAAGAAATGTTGTTACATTAAAAAAGACTAGACAGTTTTCATTCCATTTCAGCGAGCGCTATGACGAAGATTTGGCAGTAGGAAGATTTTGTGTTCTGGTAGAGACGATGATACTCATATTCCCATCTTACAGCCAAGTATTACTGCCGGGGTGGCAGCAGTAACGGTGTCCTTCAGCAAACCAGCTATTGCATTAGGGCTTTACCAAGTTCAGCGCCCATTTTTTCAGCCTGGAGCATGACTTCTTCGTGTTCTTTAACCTTCTTTTTTTCAAAGACCTTGAACACCGGTAATTCTCCCACGACCTCATACCCCAATGCTTCAAGGGGAAGACGCATGGCATCCAGGGTAAATCCCATGTCTTTTTTATTTTCCTGCTCGCATATGGCTGCAATTATTGCCTTCCGTCCCTGACCTGCCAAGCGACTTGACCAGTTCCCGGGGCGGTCATTGGTAAAATTGTAAAAACAGTAGAGTCGGTCAATAAAGGCTTTCATCCAGGCCGTAATATTATAGTTGTGAGTAGGGCTGACAAGGACCACGCCTTGGGATTCAATGATGGTTGGATAGAGAAACGACATGCCGTCTCGCAGACCTGTACAGATTTTATCTTTCCGGCACCGCTCGCAGCCAAGACAGCCTTGGTACTGTACATCCCGTAAATGGATATTTTCTGTGGGGAGTTGCTGGTTGGCAGCACCGGTAAGTATTTGCTGGAGGATCACATCGGAGTTGCCACCTTTTCTGGGACTGCCGCCAATGCCCAATACCTGCGGTTGAGGAGGAGCGATCTTGGCGCTTTGTTGGATCAGGTTGTTAAAGATATTCATGGGCGGTTTTTATCCTGCACTTTGAGTTGTTGGAATAGTGAGGGAGAGTAAACAGGTGCTCTCTACTAAGCCTGAATTACTTTGACTCTGCCGACAAGGCCACTTTCCAGACGAACTTTGATGCCGTGTGGATGGGTGGCAGATTTTGTCAGAATATTTTTAACTGTGCCTTCGGTGAGTTTCCCCGATCTCTGGTCTTGCTTTAAGACAATGGAAACTTTTGCACCGACTTTGATGTCGGTTCTTTTGGTTCCTTCGCTCATTTTTTATACCTTCTTTTATTTGTATGTGATGCCCCTGCCTTTGTTGACACAGCGTTACTTGTCGTCTTCTGCTGTGGCTTTTTAGGTTTTTTGGGCTTCTTTGGCTTTGCTTTTACGAAACGGGTTAACGGGACACTATGTTTCGGAATATAACCGTTCTCAACTTCGCGTACCAGCGTTTGACCAAGAAGAGTCTCAATTCCGGAGAGCAACGTAACTTCATCAGCACTAACCAGTGATATTGCCACACCCTTTGAACCTGCTCGACCTGTACGACCAATGCTATGGATATAGTCCTCAGCAACTTGAGGTAAATCGAAATTGATAACAGCGGCAAGTTCATTGATATCGAGCCCTCGTGAGGCGATACCTGTGGCTACCAGTACACGAATCGTGTTTGCTTTAAAATCTGCAAGGGCCCTATTACGCGCTCCTTGACTCTTATCACCGTGGATTGCATCGCTTGAAATACCATCACCTGCCAGTTGCTGAACCAGGCGATTGGCTCCTTTTCTGGTGCGGGTGAAGACCAACACCTGCTCCCAGTTGTTATTTCGCAGCAGGTGACTCAGTAAGGCTGGTTTTCTGTTTTTATCAACCTCAATTGCCCATTGCTTTATACTCTTTGCCGCTGAGTTTCTGGGGTTGACCTCGATCACCACAGGATTTCGGAATAAATTTTTGGTGAGAGTGCGGATGTCGTTTGAATAGGTTGCTGAAAAAAGGAGATTTTGTCGTTTTCTCGGCAACAGGCTCATGACTTTTTTAATATCTTCGATAAAGCCCATGTCGAGCATTCGGTCAGCTTCATCCAAAACAAGCGTTTCTACTTGTCCAAACTTTACAGCATTTTGCCGGAAGAGATCCAATAATCGGCCAGGTGTTGCCACCAATATATCGATCCCACCACGAAGTTGCATCATCTGGGGATTGATTTTCACTCCGCCATAAACTATGCCAAACGTAAGAGGCAGGTGTTTGCCATATGTTGCTATGCTCTCCCCAACCTGGGCTGCAAGTTCACGTGTTGGTGCAAGCACAAGAGCACGAATGTGATTCGATTTAACTGGCTGCCCTTGAGCTAATCGTTGCAGCAATGGGAGGGTAAATCCAGCGGTTTTTCCTGTGCCTGTCTGGGCAGCAGCTATTACATCCTTACCGGAAAGAATAACTGGGATAGCTTTTATCTGAATTGGAAAGGGGGTCGTGTACCCTTTTTCGTCGATAGCACGAAGAATGGATTTTGAGAGTCCGAGCGAAGGAAATGACATAGAATGATGTATTAGTAAAAATTTGGGTTATCAGTAAAAAGAGGTAACTTGTTCGGACAGTGGGGTTGTTTGTTGCAAAGAACTATACCAGCCTTGATGTGGGATTCAAGGTGATAAGTGGAGAGAGGGGCTGACCGGGTGCTGGAGAGTAAGAAAGATGAGGGCTCGCCCTCATCTTTCGATTGGTCATTTGGTTTTGCTATGCATCCTTATCACTTTCAAACCATCGGTAGACAAGCCCCGCCAAAATGGCACCCACAATAGGAGCAATCCAAAAGAGCCATAACTGAGAAATTGCCCAACCTCCTTGGAAGAGAGCAACGCCAGTACTTCTCGCTGGATTCACTGATGTATTAGTAACGGGAATGCTGATGAGATGAATAAGAGTAAGGCCAAGGCCAATAGCGATAGGAGCAAACCCTTGTGGTGCCCGCTTATCGGTTGCGCCTAAAATAATGATGAGAAACATGAAGGTCATAACCACTTCACAGACCAGCGCAGCCACCAGAGTATAGCCACCGGGTGAGTGTTCTCCGTAACCATTGGATGCAAAGCCTGAAGCCGTGGCATCAAAACCTGCCTGGCCAGTAGCAATAACATACAATATCGCCGCACCTGCAATACCACCTGCTACTTGTGCGATGATGTAGGGGCCAAGTTCAGCAGTTGAAAACTTGCCTCCAGACCAAAGACCAAACGAAACAGCAGGGTTAAGATGGCAACCAGATATATGACCAATAGCAAACGCCATTGTCAGGACCGTAAGCCCGAAAGCAAAGGAAACACCCAGTAAGCCAATACCTACATTGGGGAATGCCGCAGCAAGAACAGCGCTCCCACAACCTCCCAGTACGAGCCATAATGTACCAATAAATTCTGCCCCTAATTTTTTGGTTAATGTCATTTTCTGCTCCTTTGGTTGAGTGATTAAAGGTTGGATATTTGCTAGGGTTAAGAGGTAAAGGTTGAAGTAACCGGACAGCAGTGATTTCTTATACGTGTAATGTTAAATAGAGAGCTGATTTTTTACAGGAAAGCACCAGCACGTAATCATCTATTAATCATGTCGATGATTATGTGCTGGCTCTCAAATTGTTGTGTGTTTACAACGTTTTTAGATAATATCTCCTGAGTTGCCAACGTTCTATTGCCCTAATAATAAAGAGATAAGTGTTAATATTATTATGTTTGTATACTGGGAAAGATCGCAGCAGACAAGCAAAAATGAATAATTTTTATCTGCTTTACGGACCAGTTACAATGTATGCTTAACAGGATTTTTTTGATTCTCAATTGAGGGGTTGCAACTCTATGAAAACGCAATGTGCAGATTGTTGTTTCGTTAGCTGGCTCGTCACCAACGGGCATTTTTTTGCTTTGATTGTAAAAAACAATGTTGACCCCTGTGGGCCCGTGTGATTGTGGGCTGGACGAGTACGGTATTTAGTATATGGAGAAAGCTGATATGCCAGAGCCGAAAAAAAAGTACTGCGCAGGTTGCGGGATAGAGATCGATCTCGAAATAGATCAGGTGGTAGTCGCAGACGGCCAGTCGTTTTGTATCTGGTGCTGGAGTAATGATTGCTGCCGGGTCAGCAGGGATGCTGCTGAGTCAAGGCAAAAGGAAGGGGAAAGTAAAAGAAGTTAAAAATAATGGACCGCATCAGGGTGAAACCCAAAGTAGATCTGCTCACCGATGGTTAAGCCTTTGTCCCTGCTGTTACCTTTGTTGCCATGAACAAGGAAGGTTTCTCCTTCGCTGTCAATTGTCATTTCACAACCAAATCCCTGTAGCGTCATGGATTGCAGGATTCCCTTGCCAACATTGAACCCATCGGGAAAAGAATGTGTCGTGCCGACGGTGATGTCCTCCGGACGCAGGCCAATAGTCTTGCCTACTGAGTTCTCTTCTGCATCCATTCTGATCCCTGCAAGACACAAATTCCTCCCTTCCCATTGTGGGGTGAAAATATTCTGCATGCCCACAAATTCACCGACCGCTCTATTTTTTGGACGCTGAAAAACTTCTTCCACCGTACCGGTTTGTTCCAGTATGCCTTTGCTGAGCACCCCCACTGTATCGGCCAGGTAAAATGCCTCGTTAAAATCATGGGTGACCATGAGAAAGGTTGTTGCAAGCGTTTCATGGAGCTGTCTGAGCAATCGTTGGATCTCGCTACGGAAACAGGGATCTATTGCTGAGAGCGGTTCGTCCAGC
>JAUVLX010000045.1 GCA_030600525.1 Desulfobulbus sp.
ATCCAGAGGCAGGCCAGGAGTTCTTTTGCCTGTTCACGCTTCAGGGAGCCGTCATTGAGTTCCTTTTCGTAAAAAGGGTAAAGGTGCTGGTCAAGGTGCCCAGGCGACATGGCATCCCATCCGTTGAGTTCAGTTATGGTGCCAAGGTGGGTGAACCAGTACATCTGGATCGCTTCATGGAAGGTCTCTGGTTTATGCTCAGGGATTCTGCGGCAGACTTGGGCAATGGTGAGCAGCTCCTGTTTTCTGCCTGTATCCTGTTCACTTGCCGCTAATTCTTGAGCGAGTTCAGCATGACGGTGGGCAAACAGAATAACCGCGTCACAGGCGATATCCATGGCCGTCAGCTGTTCAAAACGGTCCGATGCATCAGGGTCATTCTGGTAGTCAAGCCGGGTAATGCGGTCTGCAATTCGTTCTTTGAGACCGATCATACCCTGTTCGTAGATGGAGCCGTCTAAGGCCGTGTGCCCCGGAGCCCGCTGTTCCATGAACTCGGTAAACAGGCCGCATTCATAAGCATCTTTCCATTTTTGGGGAACATTACTGAATATTCTATCCCGCATGGAGCGGCCCTGCCAGTAAGGGATGACCTCCTTTTCATATATGGCTATATCCTGTTGGTTGACGTAGTAATTGGTCATGTCCCGGCTGTTGAGGACCTGCAGGTCGTTTGCTGAATGGCAGGTCAGCTCAGGGAAGGTAGGGACAACTTTCGGCGCTGGCCCGCGTTCGCCTACCAGCAACTCATGCTCGCCGATATAGAGAGTCTTGTTTTCGCATAAATGTTTGAAGAAGAGGGCCCGCAAAACCGGTTGTGAATATTTGCCACTGTTTTCACGGTAGAATGCTGTCTCCAGTAATGCTCTTTCAATGGAGATGGTCGGTCGTGCTTCAAAACTTTCTTTTCGTAGCTTTTCAATGCGTTTGTTCATGGTTATCCACCTATTCGAATTGATAGGTCAAATTGTTCAAGGATGCGAACTATATCTTGAATATGTGCTTCATCTGCGACCTGTATCTGGTCGCCGGAGTATTGTATACGCAGTTTGTCATATTTAGCCGTCGCAGAGGGGTGATATGGCAGTATGTCAAGCCCGTCTATTTCGGGTAGGCTTTGGAGGAAGGTACCGGTCTGGATAATATTTTCATGATCGTCATTGATACCGGGAATAAGAGGCAGCCGAACCTGCACCTTATATCCCTTTTTAACCAGGTAACGGAGATTGTCCAAGATGCCGCTGTTATCCACCCCGGTGTACAGACGGTGTTTATCGTTGTCCATATGTTTGATATCAAATAAAAACAGGTCAGCATGTTCAGCAATGGTGCTGATCACTTCCAGCTCAGCATAACCGGAGGTGTCCACTGCGCGGTGGATACCAAGTTGCCCGGTTTCGCGAAGCAGGGCGAGTAGAAATTTAGGTTGCATCAGAGGTTCGCCGCCGGAAAAAGTGACTCCTCCACCTGATTGATCAAAAAAGGGGATATCCTTTTTAATTTCAGCTACCACCTCATCTACAGTTGCCTGCCATCCGTTTGACTCGTGGGCAAGAGACGGACAGAGACGGACACAGTCACCGCAACCGTCGCAGTGCTCCAGGTCACGTTGAATCTGCTTGTTGGTGAATTGCAAAGCCTTTTGCGGACAGGCTTCTATACAGGTGCTGCAACTGATACATCGGTCAGCGGACCACACAAGTTGTGGTTGCGGACTGATCCCTTCAGGGTTGTGACACCACCTGCAGAAAAGCGGACACCCTTTCAGAAAAATAGTCGTCCTGATATGGGGGCCGTCATGCAGGGCATATCGTTTTATGGCAAAAAGTGTCCCTTTCATTGATCGACGTGGTGGTAATGAAAACTATTCTCATTTTAGTAAGCGTGTATTTACATCAACATAGAGCTGATGTAAATACAAGTAAAGGGGCCTTTTTGGTAAAAGGCCCCTTGGCAGGTGAGTAGCTGGAAAAGAGAGTGGAGAATCAGGCTGCAGTTTTTTCTACGGCCTTTTTCACTTTGGTATGGTCGAGAGTAGACATGGCAGTGGCAACCATAGAGGAGACATCGGTAAGGTTGCCGGGTACGATCATGGTATTGTTTTCTTTGGCTAGTTTGCCGAATTCGTCCAGGTATTTTTTGGCCACATCCAGGTTGGCTGCTTCGTGACCACCAGGGCTGCTTAATGCCTCGGCAACACTGCGAAGACCAGCAGCAGTTGCTTCGGCAACTTTAAGTATCTCCTGGGCACGCCCGTCTGCCTCATTGATCCTTTTCATTTTTTCACCTTCAGACAGAGCAATTGCCTCAGCCCTTTCTCCTTCAGCCCGGTTGATCAGTGATTGGCGTTCCCCTTCTGATCTGGCAATATCAGCGCGTTTTTCCCGTTCTGCCTTCATTTGTTTTTCCATGGCATCAAGTACAGTTCGTGGCGGCTGCAGGTCTTTTATCTCGTAACGCAGCACCTTGACCCCCCAGTTCTGGGCAGCCTCATCCAGAGCAGTAACCACTTGCTGGTTCAAGACTTCCCTGGCTTCGAAGGAGTTGTCGAGACTAATTTTACCAATGGCCGAACGAAGACTTGTCTGAGCAAGTTGAGCTGCCGCAAAATGATAATCATCAATGCCGTAGGCAGATTGTTTGGTGTTAATGACTTGGAGATAGAGGACCCCGTCAACCTCCATGGTGACGTTGTCTGAGGTGATGCAGGTTTGTGCCGGAATATCAATGGGTTCTTCTTTAAGGCTTCGTTTGTAGGCCACCTTGTCAAAAAAAGGAATGAGGATGTGAAAACCAGCTTCCAGGGTTGTTCGGTATTTTCCCAACCGTTCGACCACAAATTCACTACGCTGTGGGACTACGACAGCTGTTTTAACTAAGACAACAATAGCAAAGGCAACCAGGACTCCAACACCAACGAGCATATTATCCATTATTCTTCTCCTTGTTGAGTTATAGGGCAAACTTTGACCAGAAGGTCGTGTTGTTCTACTATCCGTACCACCGTGCCGACAGCAATATATTCTTCTGCCGAAGCCCGCCAGAAAGAACCCGCATATTTAATCTTACCCTCTGCCGGTGGAATTATTTCTTCTATTACTGTTCCGTTGGAAGGGGTGGAATTAAGACTAACGCTGTCTTCTTCCTCCTTTGCGCCTCCTAAAAAGACTTTTTGCAGGTACGAGCGAAGTACAAGAAGAGAAAGAATGGAAGTCGTCAGAAAGAGAACAAGTTGTGTCGTTAACGATACATCGAAGATATACACGCCAAGGGCTGCACACCACGCACCAATACCAAAAAAGAAAACGACAAAGCCAGGTAAAGTCAGCTCAACGCTATAAAAGGCAATGCCAATCAAAAACCAGGCCAGTATTGGTGAAATGGGCAAGTTAATCATAACGGAACTCCTTTGGTGCACTGTGTTTTCTATACAGAATATCACAGCAGGTAAGATGTTATCAAATAAGAATGAAAAATAAGCCAATACCTGTCAGTGCACAGCCGGCGCTGGGAAGGACTAGTCTTTTCCAGGTGGTAAAAAGGTCTGTGGCAAAATGTTCACAGGTCAGCATAAAGCAGATGTGGATGGGGGAAATCATGACCCCGGTAAAACCGCTGAAAGTAGCAAGGATGAGGTAGGCCACACTTTGATGCTGCAGGTGCATAATATCGAGTAGACCAAGGAGGAGGGGGAAGGTCGCTCCGACAAAGGCTACGTTGATTCCAGAGACCATCCCGACCAGAAAGGGGAGGAGGATCGCTGCTGCAAAGAGTGCTGCCTTTTCTCCGCCTACTGCAGCCATGTACCCACCCCTAGCCCAAAGAGGAGTGCGATGGAAAGGGCACCGCTGAGCACTGACAGCCAGAGACCCAGTTTTAAGCGAATACAGGCAAGTATCAGAATAAATGTACTGAGAATTTTAATAAAGGGAAGGAGCCCGATGATTCCATGCATGTTTTGTTCTTTTAATGATGCGCGTAGATGTTCGATAGCAAAAAAAATAAATATGTCCTGAGGTCTTACCAGACCGTGACTATACAGGGCAAAAGGTATATTGTCACTTGGACTCTGGCAGAGAAGCTAAGAGGAAAAGAAGAGGTGCGGGGGGTGGGGTAACTTTCGTTTTTCTTCTCACACAGGCTTCAGCTTTCTGTTACCTGTCCTCAATTTTTGGTATGATGAAATATAGCGGCGTCCTGGTTGATGCTCGCTCATCTATCAACACTTTTATCGAGGCAACCATGATAAGACGAATTGATGAACTCATTTTGCGCATAAAAGAGTTGGAAAGTGAATTGTCCCTTGAGCTTGAAAATGAGCTAAGCGCAATCCAGCAACAGTTTAGATACAAAATAGAACGCGGAAAAATTCGTTTTCAGGAGGGTGCACTGGCAACCCATAAGGCCTTGCAAGAAAATCTGTACCATTATTTCTGTGATTCAAATTTCATGTTTGTCCTAACCTCCCCCTTCATTTATTCACTTGTGATCCCGCTTCTTCTGCTCGATCTGTTCCTGACGCTATACCAGATTATTTGTTTCCCAGTTTATAAAATCAAGAAAGTTGACAGGAATGAGTATGTCGCAATAGACAGGCAGCATCTTGCATACCTCAATATTATAGAAAAAACCAACTGCATGTACTGTGGTTACGCAAATGGGCTTCTTTCCTATGCATTAGAAATAGGTTCAAAAACAGAAGAGTTTTGGTGCCCAATAAAGCATGCTAAAAAAACAAAGGATCCTCACTCCAGGTATCAATCATTTTTGGAATATGGAGATGCTGAAGGATACAAAAAGAAAATCAGCGCATTCAGGAAGACTCAATAAAGTGTACCGTAACTCCATAATACACACTGCCTGTCTTGTTACCTCAAAGGCAGAACGCCCCCATTTTTTTTCATTTTTTCCCCTGACCCGGTTGATGACTCATTTAAGGTTGTCAGATTTTGGTGGTTGGTTGATATGCACCACCAAAACTGGTGTATATCAACCAACGGGTGTCCGTATCGCATAAAGTTACTTCCGTGGCTTGTCGTAACTTACTGAAATTAAATATTTTAAAAAACATGCTTGGCGATCACGTTTGGTATCATACTTGCTAGCGTATGGGTACCTCGACGCTTCATCGTCACAGAGAAATGGTCGCTCAGGTATTTCACTTTGTGTGGATCCCTGAAATCACCTGTCAGAATAAAAAAGCGGTCATTTTTTCAGCGAAAATAAATCGGTGTAACCGCAGTCACGGGGATACTTTCCCCTCTGGTGTCAGTAGTTGGGTAAATGAGTAAACAACAACGCGGTGGGGGATTTGATAGTCCGACTAAGATCTATCTAAAGGAAAGAACATAGTTTCCCTCTTAGTTGGCAATTGAATGTTCAGCTATAGATCTCAAGTTGCTTCCAGTAGTCGGTGGTAAAGGCCGCAAAATGCCTGGCAGGCAGGACCGTAACTGCTGAATCCGTCGCGCAGCCTACGACCATGTATAAGTGGATTTTTAAAGGATGCCTTTTAAATAACTTTGAGGAGGTCACAATGCCGGTATCAGTCTCGTATCCAGGAGTCTACGTTCAGGAAGTACCTAGTGGTGTGCGAACCATAAGTACGGTGGGTACGTCTACTGCCATGTTTATTGGACGTACGAAAACGGGCGTGCTGGAGAGGCCTACCCGTTGTTTTAGTTATACGGAGTTTGTCAGTCATTTTGCTGATAATAATTCAGTAAGCGATATGGCCCGCTACGTGAAACTGTTTTTTCAAAATGGGGGTTCCGATTGCTACGTGATGCGCATTGCAAACGGAGCGACCTCTGCTGAAGTGACCTTTAAGGGCGAAGATAATACCACCAACGTTTTAAAACTGACCGCCAAGCAGGTTGGGGTGGTGGGTGAGGATATCCGGGTGGCCGTGACGTATAACACCCGGCATCCAGAGAATACCTTTAACATGCAAATTTTCCGCTGGCAGACCAGCAGCACAGGGGCAAAGATTCAGTCAGGCTTTGAGGAGTGGAAGAACCTCTCTATGGATCCCAACTCTTCATTGTATGCGGTATCTTTCCTTTCCCAGGAATCCAAACTGGTGAATGCTTCGTTGCCAGGGGCAGCGCATACGGCAAGCAATGGGTATTCCCAGTCTGGCAGGCCGGTGCCTTATGACAGTGGCGATGCCGGTACTCGCAAAACGGCATGGCAGACCCTGATTGGAACCCAAGCCACAGATGACACAGATAAATTCGAGATCAGTGTGGATGGCAATCCCTATGCCTCGGTGGATTTGTCGGCTATTGATGTGAATACAATGGATGCTGGAGATGTGCCGACCGATTTACCTGGTGCTATTAAAGCGGCTATTGAAACGGTAACACCTGCCGGGGTGACGGTGACTGTTTCCCTTCAAGCTGGTCCGGCCATTGATGCTGCCTCTGCTCTGGGGCTGTTGGGTAATGACTCTACCGACCAGTTGAGGATTACTTCAGATAACGGTGGGGATGTGTTTATTCGCCCGTCCTCTTCCGATGACCTGGCAGTGGCCTTGATGTTCGGAACCGACCAGGGGGGCTTGGAAGTGGGGGCTTACGCTGCTTTTCGTCCGGCACCCACGGCGATTACCGTCCGGTTGATCAATGCAACGACCTATACCGACCTGGCGGCTCGCACGGTGGGATCGATTACCTCAATTTCTCTGGATGAACAACAACCCGACCTTTCCTTCTCGCCGGTGGCCATTGCCCTCAGTCTGGATACCGCCACAACACCCAATGCCAGTAACCCTTTGTTTGTGGATAACATTACCGGATCGAAAACCGGTAACTTCGACGGCCTGCGGGAGAAGCTTGCCCTCATCCGGGATGCTGTGAATACCTATCAAGCCAGCAACACCTCTACCTTTTTTTGGAAGGCGGAGCTTTGGGGCGCTCGCATGGCTATTGTGCCCGCCTTTGGAGATGACAATAACATAGGCACCTTTGCCATGGGTTCTCCGGATTTTGTATCTGCCGCCACTGCTTTGGAAAATGTACGTTACTACTCGGTCGGCATTAATGGTACCGCCGGTACCCAGATAGCGGCTGGATCCATCGCATCAGATGGTAATGCGTCGTTGGGGAGTGACTATGATAACGCCTATACCATTATTGATCGTGAGGTGGATATTTTTAACCTCATGGTGTTGCCGCCAGATAAAGCGCCTGCAGTGTCCATGGATTCTCTATGGGGGGCGGCCAGTGTGTTCTGTCAGGCTCGCCGGGCATTTTTACTTATGGATGCCCCCGCGAGTTGGGACGGTGCCCAAACCGCTACCAATAACATCGCCAACCTGCGCACCGGCCTGGTCAAAGACTATAGTGCTATTTTCTACCCACGCCTGGTGATTAACGAAGATGGTATGGAGGTGAATGTGGGGGCGACAGGGGCCATGGCGGGGCTGATGGCCCGCATTGATGGTTCACGAGGTGTATGGAAGGCTGCGGCCGGCATCGAGGCAGATGTGCGGGGTGTAGTAGGCATTGAGCACGCCTTTTCCGATTCGGAAAACGGCATTTTAAACCCGAAAGGTATTAACACTATTCGGTCGTTTCCCAACGGCATTGTTTCTTGGGGCGCTCGTACGATGGATGGGGACGACGACTTTGCCAGTGAGTGGAAATACATTCCGGTGCGGCGTCTGGCCTTGATGATGGAGGAGAGCCTTTACCGGGGACTGAAGTGGGCCGTGTTTGAGCCCAATGATGAGCCGTTGTGGGCGCAGGTCCGCCTTAATGTTGGCGCGTTTATGCACAATCTTTTTCGGCAGGCTGCGTTCAAAGGTTCTAAGCCCAGCGATGCGTATTTTGTGAAGTGTGATGCTGAAACAACAACACAGAATGATATTAATCTCGGCATTGTGAATATTTGGGTAGGCTTTGCACCGCTTAAGCCTGCGGAGTTTATCGTGCTTTATTTACAGCAAATGACAGGTCAAGTTGAGGTTTGAAGGAGATAAAAAATGGCTCAGTTTTCAGTGAATACACATCGTTTTGATCCATACAAGAATTTTAAGTTCCGTATTAAGTGGGATGGGAAGTACGTGGCAGGGGTGAGCAAGGTGGGTGCGTTGAAACAGTCTACCGAGCCGGTGACGCATCGGGAAGGGGGCGACCCCAGTATGTCCAGAGTGAGCCCCAGTGCCTGGAAATTTGAACCCATTACTTTAGAGCGTGGGGTGACGCATGATCCGGAGTTTGAGGATTGGGCGAAGAAGGTTTGGGATTATTCCAACCCTGTGACGCCACTTAAAGACTTTCGTAAGGATATTATTATTGAGTTACTGAATGAGCAGGGGGTGGTGGCAAAATCGTATAAAGTCTTTCGTTGTTGGGTGTCAGAGTATCAGGCGATCCCGGAGTTGGATTCTAATGCCAATGCGGTGGCGATTGAGAGTTTGACGTTACAGAATGAAGGATGGGAAAGAGATGTTTCTGTGACTGAGCCTACAGAGGAGTAATGGCTTTTGTCATTGTTGCAACGGGGTTGCATATATCGCTACCGAGATAGAATATGTGTGCTAGGAGCTGGTTGGTATGTAATTGAGTTAGCCAAAAACAAATGGATCATGCATTCGGGAAAGAGGTAACGGAGTGGATCAAATTTGCCTACATAATCTGTTTGGCCCTGAATGGGTAGTACTCCGTGAGATCACAGGTATGGAGGAGCAGGCCATTGCCAGCACCTCTACACTGGATGCTATTGGATTGCTGGACGCTCTGGTCATGTCTGACTACGAGGGTGCGCTGCAACAAGGTGAGGTGGCCAGGCTTACCTCCTGGGACCGCGAGCAACTGCTGGCGGCGGTGTATCGGCGTACTTATGGGGCGAATATTGAGAGTACGGTTACGTGCCTTCAGTGTGGTGAAAAATTTGATATGGACTTTGGTTTGGACGTGTTGTTGGAGTTCTTAAATCCAAAGCCGTGTGAAGTGTTGGGGGTAAGCCTTCTGGATGAGGGTATTTTTCAGCTTGGGGAAGACGTTACATTTCGGCTTCCCACCGGGCAGGATGAATGTGCGGTGATTGGTCTAGGGCAAGAGGAGGCCAAGGCTGTGTTGCTGGAACGTTGTGTTCAAGATGGGCTTGAGAGTGCGACCCTTTCTCAGTACAGCGATGCCATCCAGTCGGCCATGGAGGCCCTTTCTCCTTTGGTGGATACTGAATTAAATGCTTCGTGTCCCGAGTGCGGCCATGGTCAGCAGGTGCATTTTGATTTGCAGTATTATCTGTTAAGCGCCATCCAGGGAGAGCGGACACATTTGATGGAGGAGATCCATGCTTTGGCGTCAAGTTATGGTTGGAGCCTGTCGGAGATTTTGAATTTGCCCCGGAGTCAACGACGTGCTCTGGCAGGGATGGTGGATGCCGATGATGGGGGAGGCTTATGAGGTATTTTGATAAGCTGATTCGTCGATTGGCGGGGCGTGGTTTTGATTACACCTTGCGGCCTGAGCAGTTTTTGTGGGATGAGCTGTACGATCCCTTTGAGAATAGTGCAGTGTTGCCGTTGACGTATCCCCACGTCGTTGAACGGGTAGCTGCAGAGCCCTTTTTCCACACCAACAATGGCGTAAAGTCCAGGCATTCTTCAAGCACACCATTGTTAGCAAAAAAATCGTTGAGCAATTCCTTACCTCGCAAGGCACAGGGCGAACAACGACAAGGCGTACAACGTTTTGCGAAGCCTCTACTCCCCCAGATTAAAGCCACCGACAATGCGGTACAACAACTACACGAAACTTTAGCAATAAAGTCGGGGTCGCCAATGCAAACTCAAAGGGTTTCGGATAAAACAGCACAATCCGCGACGTTACCTGCACAGTCACCGAGTATCGTTAAACGAAATATACGCAGTGAGCAGGATAGCCATCCCATGGAAGTAGAACTCCGTGCGGAAGCAGATGGGAGCGAGAAGAGGAATTCTTTGGCCCGTGGGGATTTGCCCAATGCATTGATGCCAATCGAATCCTTCAGGCGTCGGAATTTGCTAACAGACAATGCAGAACTCAAGCCAGCATCGATAACCCCGTTGGCAGCTGCGCCAAAAAAACTCCTATCCCGCAAAAGAAAAACCCGCATACCCAAAAAGGCTCTGTCAAAATTGGTGATCGGGCGTTTGAAGGTGAATGTGGTGCCTGTTAAACCACTTGCCAAACCGCCGGTGCAGACGCGAGTGGTGAGGGCGGGTACCAATGGGCGTAAGGGTGTCGAGAGCAGTAAGCAGGCACAGAAATTAGGATTCGGACTGGGGCAGATGTAATTATGACTATTATTAATCTCAGCCTGGTGAGTAAGACCTTGAAGAAGGTAATTGAGAACGCAGTTGTCGGCTCGTCTATCTGGAATAAGCCACAGCCACCCGCTGTGTCAATCATGCCGCCGGATAAGCTGAAGGCTGACTCTCTAGGCCTTTACCTCTATCACGTATACGAAGACCCTGCCTTTAAAAACCAGCCCCCGGCGAGTAGTAGCGCCGATCCCACACCAGTGCGTTATACCCCCATGGCCCTAAACCTCCATTACTTGCTTACTACCGATGCCCAGGTGGAGACCGATGACAAAATGGAAGATGCCCAAATGCTGATGGGCTTGGCCATTAAGGCCTTGCACGATTACCCCGTGCTGACGGATAGAACGGTAATTAATACCGTGAAAGTTTTTGAAGAGGTGGGCATTGACCACACTGATACCAAATTGAAAATTACCATGCAACCCACGCCCTATAACGAGGCCGTGAACTACTGGACGGCGGGTCAATCGCCTCTGCGTTTGTCGGCCTATTACAATGTATCGGTGGTGTTGCTGGAGCCGGAGGCTCCACCCACTCGCACCGGCCGGGTGCTCGACTATGGGGTGCATACCTTTATAACCGGTGCGCCCAAGCTCAATGGCAGTAAAAATATGTTAACGGTGACCATTCCAGATAGCGGTGCGCCACAAGAGATCGAACTGCGCCCAGCCGAGGTACCCATGGGTGACCGTTTCGAGTTGCTGGGGGGTAACCTTAATGGTGATGAAACAGATCTGGTACTCAACAACCGTAACTGGGAGCAAGGCATTACTGCAGACATGGCCTGGGGAATAATTGCCACCGAAGATCGTATTATCGTCACCACTCAAAACCAAATCGACGGCACGGACATACTGCCGGGAATCTATACCGCTAAGGCTTTGGTGAGCGAAAATTGCACCATGCCGGATGGCACCATCCGCACCTTTATCAATGGCACCAATGAAACCCCATTTACTCTTACTCCCCGTATCGACACCGTGGGTGCCCCGACCTCTGACGGTCACCTCACCGTGACCGGCTTTCGGTTTGCGCATGCGGACATCGCAGCAGAGGATGTGGAGGTTTACATCAGCGCTGACCCTTTGGTGAGTGGCACAGAAGGGGCCTTAAATCCAGGTGAATATGCCATTACCGATGACAGTACTTTAACCCTTCGCCTGCCCACTGGAACTGCCTCGGGTTTTGTGCCATTTCGGCTTATCGTTAAAGGGGCTGAGTCGGCTCCGTCCTGGGTGGAGGTGGCATGAGTCTTTCCGTAGCCTTGCAACACGGCCAACAAACCGCTACCGAATGTGAAACAGTGGAGCTGCCCTTTGTGGATCTCGACCCGGTGTCTACCGCCATTTTACAACGAGTGCGTATTAAGGCCAGGTTCCGTATTGAGTGGCTGCGCAAGCTTTGGGCGGAAGAGGGAAGTAGTGGCAGCACCCGGTTTGTGAGTCACGATGAGGTGGATGCAATCTTGGATGATCGGGATAAGCCAAAAGCCGAGGCCTTGTGGATTCAGCAAAACACACAGTTTGCCCACCAGCAGGAGGAGTTGGTTCAACTGGAGGAGATCATCTACAGCGAGCAATCCCGGTTTGCCATGCTGTGCCGGATATTTTCCATTACAGCGGAGGATGCCGACCTGCTGCAGATGTGCTACGCCCTGCAACTGGCCCCAACCTTTTCCCGTCTGTACGCGTACCTACAGGATAGTCCAGCCTTGGCCTACGCCACCACCGAGCTGGCGCAACGGCTGTTTGGCTACGGTTATATGTCTTTACGCCACGCCGAGTCGCCGCTCTCTATTTGGCAGCTGATCCACGAACACACTGTGGCACCCAATGAGTTGGTGCTGTTGTCGGTGGACCCCATGGTGAGCAACTGGTTGCAAGGCATGAACACCCTGGACCAACATCTTGTCGAAAAAAGTGCCTTGTGTGAGGTGTTGCCTCCCCTGGATAGCTGGCCGGTAAAGGATTCCCTTGAGGCTTTGCAACGGCAGCTTAACCGCGACATCCAAGGCCGGGTACGGGTGATTATTTCCGGCCCTAATGGCTGTGGGCGAACCAGTTTCGCCGCTATTTTGGCCGCTAAGCTGGGCATGACCCTGTTGGCCATTACTACCGATACCATCACCCCTGTCCACTGGGAACAAATCTATCGCTACGCCCAGCGGCAGGCCTTTTTGGATCGCACTGCCCTGTGTTGGAAGGGGCATAGCCTGCAAGATTTTGTGTGGCCGGGGCAGATTATCCCGTTCCCTGTGCAGTTTGTGGTGTTAAGCCCGGAACAAACCCTGGCCCCCCAACCAGGGGTGGTGGACCACCGGGTAGAGATGCCTATGCTCTCCCATAGAGAACGGCAGGCCCTGTGGGAGCAATACCTCCCCGATTCCATAGCCTGGCCTAAAAAGGCCTTTGAGCAACTGGTAAATCAGCACCAGATTACCGTGGGGGAGATTGCTGCGGTGGCTGCGAAACGGGTGAGCACCTTTGATGAAGTGCAGGCCTGTTTGCGTGTCCAATCCCACCATCGCATGGGGAACCTGGCGCAACATGTGGAGTGCCCTTTTAACTGGGACGATCTGGTGTTGCCTGGCTATGTGGATGAGATGCTGCAGGATATGCTGTTTGAAGCCACCGAGCGCAATGTGTTTTGGGAAGACCCTCAAACCCGGCGGCTGTTCCCACAGGGTAGAGGCTTAATGGGTTTGTTTAGCGGCCCGCCGGGTACCGGCAAAACCATGTCGGCACAGGTGATTGCCGCCGAGTTGGGTATGGATTTGTTTTGCATCGACCTGGCCTCAGTGGTGAGCAAATACGTGGGGGAGACCTCAAAGAACCTGGAAAAGATTCTCTCCCGGGCGCAACATATGGATGTGGTGTTGCTGTTTGACGAGGCCGATGCTTTGCTTGGCAGGCGTACCGAGATTAAAGATGCCCACGACCGTTTTGCCAACACCGACACCAACTTTTTACTGCAGGCCTTGGAGGATTACCGGGGCATTGCCATTTTATCCAGTAATAAGAAGAGTAATATCGACGAGGCCTTTTTACGGCGTATTCGCTATGTGGTGGAGTTCCCCCAGCCTGATAACCAACAGCGCACCGTGTTGTGGCAGCGGCTGCTGGGAGAGATGGCCGGGGAAGAGGTTTTGGCTGGTTTAAAAGGGGAGGTTGACCGACTGGCCAGTCAGATCGAGATGTCCGGGGCACAGATTAAGTTCTCTATCCTGGGGGCTATGTTTGCCGCCAGAAGGGACCGGCAGCCGGTGGCCATGCGCCACCTGTTGCGGGGCATTAACCGGGAGCTTATGAAAGAGGGTAGGGTGCTCTCCGAGCACGACAAACAGAGGTTGAGCGGGGCATGAGCTTGGGCCAGGTGATCATAAACGAAATGCTTTTAAATGTTCCCGGCTTCAATCAGATCGAGGCCGACCTGCTGGGCCAGAATGTGGTGCAACGGATAAACCACATGTTGGGGGAAAAGGAGATCCCGCAACGCACTATTAACAACATGGAGCTAAAAGTAGAAATTCCCCAGGGCACACCCAAGGAGCACCTGGCTGGGATCATCGCAAATCAGATATGTAAGAGCCTGATATGAGCCAACGTGTACAACAACGCAAACAGACCTCAGGCAGGGCGGTGGCCAAGCAACCGCCTAAGCCTGCCTATGTGCGCCCGGTTGTTGTGCAGAAGAGTAACCATGTGCAGGCAGCCAGTGATAAGTGGGAGCGACAAGCTGATAATGCAGCGATGCGTATTTTAGGAGAAGAACATGGCGTGGCAAAAAAGTTGACACCTCTTTCTGCGGCATCTGTTCACATTCCCGCAAGCCTCGCTGAACCACTATCTGGCAAACTTCGTCAAAAATTGGAAAAGGGATTTGGAGCAAATTTATCAGCAGTTCGGATTCATAGAGATGTAACCGCAAATGCGGCGGCGGCAAGGGAACATGCTCATGCCTTTACTTCCGGTTCGCATATTTATTTTTCGAGTAATAGTTTCAATCCAGATTCTACTTGTGGTTATCACTTACTTAGCCATGAGATCGCGCACGTACTACAACAAACAGGTCGGCACCTCAGTGACGGATTATTTCACGCTACAGATATTACAAGTAGTGGGAATATTCAGAAACGTGAGTTTTATTTTATAGAAGAGCCGCAAGAGACAGGAACGGCTTTAGACCTTGAAGCTATGGTGACGCTGTATCAAGGTTTAGTGCCTGCAAATGAAAGCGATCAACTAGAGGAGATTATTACCGAGGTAAGGATGCGACTCTTGCGAGATAACTCAGGGGCAACAGTAGCCTCATGGGTTACAGATACGCACGCTCTGGATAATGCCGACGATTATCCGCAGACGACACGAGCATTTGTCCACGATTGTCTGAAGCGAATGGGATATTTTGAAGCGGCAGCCCATATGCTGCAAAGTGACCCCACATTACCAACCACATTTCACTCCTTTGAAACTTTTTTACATGCAACGCAGCTCATTGGCCAAGATTGGGTGTTTGGCCAATTGAGCCGTGAACCACTGCATTATTATTATCCATGGCAATTTGTCGATAGCTTCAGACGTTATCTCTTTGGTCCAACGCGCGATATACAGTCGCTGTATTCCAGAAACAGAACGGGTGAGAGCGGCGAAGAGATAGAGCTGGGAGATTTCCAACCATTTGCAGACCGTACACTATCAGAAATATCGACGGATCATCTTAATCAAAACGAGCTTTACTATAGTGCAATCTATAATTTGAAGCGTGCCGATCAAGTACGCGTAACCGCATTTCGCAGTATTGTTGAGGAAGTGAGTGCAGGTTTTGAAAATCCCAATCCGTTATACATACGGTACTAGGTAGCAAATCGTTTTGTTGCATCATTGAAGTCAGTCAGTGAAACCGGGGAAGAAGGAAGTATCGTAAGACTTATGATCCGGCAACGTGATTCTTTATTGACGGTTGCCCAGAGAGCAATGGAAGTCTGGGGAGAAGTCATGCGCCTTAAGCAGCAAGCAGAAACCTCCGGCATGAGTGATGAACTCATTGAGGTGCTCACACTATACGGTAGCCGCACTGAACT
>JAUVLX010000342.1 GCA_030600525.1 Desulfobulbus sp.
GGCTCCTAGATTTCTTTAACTGGTTGTTCATAGTGGGCTATGTTCCACCAGTTAAAGGAATCCAGGTGCGAGAAAATACAAGCAAGATACGTCAGAACAGCGTTGACGAGACACTAGCACTGCTTTCTCATAAACATTGTGACAAATAGCCCAATTACACTCATTTTTTTTTTGTATTGAGCACTGGCACATGGAGTTACAAATTCCCACAATGTTTATGAGAAATGCTGGCTAACAGATCTACATTATCGTCATATTCCAAACGCCCACCTTACACATACAGAACAACAACACGCTTTTACTTCCACGCGACCACCCTGCCAAAGTCCTCTTCACGCCCCCCGGATGTAGTACATTTTTGTAAATTGCAAAAGTATAACGATACAAATATGTAAACTTTAACAATCGCCGAACTCCCCTACCAAACGGGGAACTCTCTATAACAGACTGTATAAACTTACATTTCCACGACAATATTCTTCCTGGCACCTCCCTTGCTTTATCCTCAGCAATACTAGTTACTCTTTTTATACAATTTATTTTATGCAGCTCAAACAATTGCCAAGAGGAAACAAAGTGAAATCCTACAACCCGTCGAATCAGAAAAAAATATTAGGAGGGGCAACCTTCCTTGCTATAATGGCTATCGCCATTCCAGCATTTGCAGAGGAAGTGCCTACAGCAGACAGCGTTGCCGGAACCCTTATCCAATTAGCCTACTCCATTGACACCTTTTACTTTCTCATGTCCGGTGCCCTGGTCATGTGGATGGCAGCTGGCTTTGCCATGCTCGAAGCCGGCCTGGTAAGAAGCAAAAACACCGTAGAAATTCTCACCAAAAACCTCGCCCTCTATTCCATAGCCTGTATCATGTATCTGATTTGCGGATACAATATCATGTACGGAGACGGCATAAGCAGCGTCATCCCAGGGTTCAGCCTATTCGGCCTGGCCGACAATTCGGTTGGAGATGTAATGAAATCAGGCGGCGATACGTATTACTCCAACCTGAGCGATTTCTTCTTTCAGGTTGTGTTTGTTGCCACAGCAATGAGTATTGTGTCTGGTGCCGTTGCTGAACGAATGAAACTGTGGGCATTCCTGCTCTTTGCCGTAGTTATGACCGGCTTTATCTACCCTATAGAAGGATACTGGAAATGGGGCGGAGGCTTTCTCGACACTCTTGGTTTCCTCGACTTTGCGGGTTCCGGTGTTGTCCATCTCACAGGTGCCTCTGCAGCCCTCGCGGGCGTGCTGCTCCTTGGTGCACGTAAAGGTAAATACAAAAACGGTCGAGTAAACGCCATCCCTGGCTCAAACCTGCCAATGGCAACCCTAGGTTGTTTTATCCTTTGGTTGGGCTGGTTCGGCTTCAATGGTGGTTCAGAGTTAAAAATATCCAATATTGAAGAAGCGAACGCAGTCTCCATGATTTTTGTCAACACCAACGCTGCCGCTGCCGCGGGTTTGGTTGCAGCGCTCCTCCTTTCCCAGGCATGGTTCGGCAAGGCTGACTTAACCATGGCCTTAAACGGCGCCCTGGCTGGTCTTGTTGCCATCACAGCCGAACCCCTTACCCCATCACCGCTTGTAGCAACCCTTGTAGGAGCAATTGCCGGCCTCATCGTTGTGCTCTCCATCGTCTTTATCGACAAGCTCAAAATCGACGATCCGGTTGGTGCGATCTCTGTTCATGGTGTAGTCGGCCTCTTCGGGTTGATCACCGTCGCCTTCACCAACCCTAAAGGCTCTCTGGTCGCGCAGCTGATAGGTGCCGGTGTTATCTTCGCCTGGGTCTTCACCACCTCATTCATAGTCTGGCTAATCATCAAATTGACCATGGGCATCCGAGTCGGCGAAGAAGAAGAACTTGAAGGCGTTGACATCTCTGAATGCGGACTTGAAGCGTACCCTGAATTCACAAGAAAATAAGAGAAGAAGAGGACTCCCCTATGAAAAAGATAGAAGCCATCATCAAGCCATTCAAGCTTGATGAAGTGAAAGAAGCACTTACCGAAATAGGCATTGCCGGGATGACAGTTACCGACGTCAAAGGATATGGCCGCCAAAAAGGACACAAAGAAGTTTATCGCGGGGCTGAATACAAAGTTGACTTCAACCCCAAAACAAAAATTGAAATCGTACTTGATGACGACCTGGCAGCAAAAGCCGTCTCCGTTATCCGTGAAGCCGCCCTTACCGGCAAAATAGGCGATGGCAAAATCTTTGTCTTACCAGTAGAAGACATCCTTCGCGTTCGAACCGGAGAAAGCGGACCCGAAGCTATCTAACCCCCCTTCTTACAGATAATTTTTAAAAGGGAGGACTGGCGTTCCAGTCCTCCCTTTTATTTTGGTGCTTCAGCAAGTATAACATTTCGCCTACAACCAGACAGGCCCCCATGTCTTCAATAAACGAGAATACAGAAAAAAACTACGCGAAAAATATTAAAATATCAATACCCCACAAAGCACACTATGGTGCAACAATACAACAAAAGCACTCCCTTCATCATAGGCGGTACCATTATCAATACGGACCACAGAGAAGCAATACTCACAGATGCGCTTTGCCAGGCATTAATCATCAAAAAAGGAATTTCTGCCGACCGGTTCCTTCTTCCCCAGATGAAATCGTCACCTGTACAATGTCCAGACACTTGCCATATCTGCTGCAAATCCTCTGTAACACTGGACCTAACCGCTGTTGAGTCGTTGATGGTCTACTTGCTCAACAGGGACATGGTCACCCTCACCGAACAATACACAAACCTGCACGCCGACACAGGATACTGCCCCTTTTTGATCAAAGACAGGTGTACCATCCACGGATATAAACCCACAGCATGCCAGATGTTCATGCCCTTTGATTACCATGGCGAACCCATGTGTTACTATCTAGCCAAAGACCGGGCCAGCCTCCACCAGGAAGACTGCAGCAACAGCTACATGAATTCCAACGCCTATGATATCCATGGCTTCATGATGATGACCCAATGTGTGATTGACACCTTGCTGCCCTGCACCTTTTTCAAGCATGTTTACCAAGGCGCAATATGGTGGAAAAACAATTACACCATTTTACCTCCCGCCACCAGAATGTGCCTGGAATCTATCCTGTGCAACGGCCACGTGGGATCAACACTCACCGCAGACTTCGAGTTTGAAGCAGCCTTGACGGCAGGACACGATACATACATGCACATGCTTGAGGACCACACCGCCCGGACCGAGGACACCACCGGCTCAGAAACACTCCATAGCCTCCCTTGCCATTAACTACGGCGACTGACTTTACAATTTATTTTTTCGATTACATACAAAAATATAATCTTGCAAAGGTTATCAGGCTGGACAAGGAATCTCTTCCTTAAGAGGAGGGAGTGTCGCTTCTTTTCTTCATAATTCAAAGGCTTGGATGGTGAAGCGACTGGCTTCAAACTTACCTAGCTACCCATAGGTTACGACCAGGCTTAAGCCTGCTCCTTGGCATATCT
>JAUVLX010000098.1 GCA_030600525.1 Desulfobulbus sp.
GACCGAGATATGAATTTGGTAATCTATCTCCCGAGGGATCGGCTTAAGACCGTTAGTGGCAATAGCGCCAAGTGGAATTTCCCGATAACAGACCACACACAGCTCTGGCACCAACGAAGGCTCTGCACCGGCAAGCACGACAAAGGTTATGCCACGTTCCTTTTCCGATGCAAGCAGCCTCTGCCAGGATCTTTCGTCATTATTTTCATCTGCAAACTGCTTCTCACCCACGAAATAGTAACATCCTTCACAACGGATATTACACCGATTAGTCATGTCATAAGTGGATTCTCGCAAGAAAAAATAACGACGGACCTTTTCCCACCGTTCTCTGATAATCGGATCTGCAATAATATCAGAGAATTTGTATTCCTGCTGACCAGACATCTATTCTTTACTATTAAGTTTATCGTCGATGTACTGGGCAATGATGCGAACAGTTGTCAGCCGGGGATAATCGTCTTCGTCGATCTGAATCTCATACTCATCCCGTAAAAACAGGGCTACAGTTGCCATGTCCATGGAATCAATCCCTACCTCGTCAACCAGATCCAGGTCGGCATCAAAGGTCTCGGGACTCACATCTTCAAGCTTGAGCTCGTTGATGAGAATTTCAGCAATTCGGGTAATGATCTGATTAATATCGTTGCTCATGAAATTGTTATTGTTTCGTTTGGGGTGAAGAACATCCAGCCAGAACAGACGTCTTCGTTCCCGCTGGTAATCTTAAAAATATATTGATCTTTTTTTTTGCCACGTGTCACTTGAATATCAAGCCTTTCGCCGGGTCGAATAATTTTTCTAAACTTAACCCGACTCAAACCCGTCATGCACACGTTGCCTGCTCTGGATTTTGAAATAAGGTCGACAACCATTTTCAGCTGGGCAATGCCAGGCAAAATCGGATCGTTTGGGAAATGACCGGAAAACCAGGGAGAACTACCATCAATTACTATGGATGCAACTATTTCATCTTCTTCCATTTTCCATTCAACTAGTCAAAGCCACAACTCATCGCAATCGCAGCAAAAAAAAACTTGCACGCCTTACAGATGAAGAGTTTTCACGACACTATCACAAATGACAAAACGCAAATGTCTATACCATTTAGGTAAAAAATGCACAACAGGTAAGCCACTCCAGATTTGCACGATACCGCTATTGTTCAGTCTTGGCAAACAACTCTTTTTGCTCTTGAGCATTGACGCCATGCCAATGATTCTCCCAGACTTTGTCCTTGCTTTTTCGGGCTCGGCTTTTACTTATTGAAACCCGTGCAGCAATGGTGGTATGCTCGGTTCCAGCCCAACAGGATGAGGAAAAATACAATATGAAGAGGATTCTTGAGCCGGAACTGATGAACGATCCTGAGCAGGCCGCCGCCTATGCAGGACCTGATCTGAACAACGCCTATTGGCTGTTCATGCAATTTTTTCATAAATATTTTCCAGGCCTAACGCCAGACGATGCAATCCTCGATCTGGGATGTGGGCCGGCAGCTATCCCCCTGCTCCTGGCCAGACATTTCCGCACCTGTGAGATACACTGTGTAGACGGGGCCGCCCAGATGCTGGCACAAGGCAAAAAAGCTGCGCAACGAGAACAGTTGGAACATCAAGTACATTTTTTCCAGGGCACCCTGCCTAACAAACTTCTGTTGCCGCGTGACCGATACGGGATTGTCATTTCCAACAGTTTCCTGCACCACCTGGCCGACCCCATGACTCTCTGGAATGCTATCCATGAATACTGTCTGCCAAACGCAGCAATACTGATCATTGACTTGCTGCGTCCAACAACTGAAACTGAGGCTCAACTTCTGGTAGACAAATACATGCCTAATGGGCCACCACTGCTGCGCCATGACATGCTGCTCTCACTTTGTGCCGCTTTTACTCTCGACGAGATAACAACACAACTACAGCAGGCAAACCTTGCTGCAAAGCTCACGCTTAGCATGGCAACTACTTTCCAATTTGCTGTCTACGGGCATCTAAACGAATCCTGAGAGGAATGTGAATGAAACTGAGCGTTGCTGCAAATTGGGACATGGCCTTACTGGACGGCCTGGCGGATATCCCGGAGGTAAATTCCATCTATGCAAAATTACCTTTCGACATTATAGGCGGTGGCAGGGCGGGTATTGTTGTGCCGTCTGTCAACTGGGATTCGGCCACTGCTTACATTGATGCAGCCCATAAGCGCTCCCTGTCATTTTGTTATCTCATCAATGCACCCTGTCTAGGTAACCTGGAACAAACAGAGGAAGGAAAAAAACAAATAGTTTCCTTCATTGGTCAGCTAGTCGACATGGGCGTTGACAGTGTATCGATAGCAAACTTGGCCGTAGTGGCTCTGGTACGCCATAATTTTCCAAATCTGGCTATTCGTGGCAGCGTACTGAGCTGGCCTACGAATCTTTCACGATTAAAATACCAGGAATCACTTGGCGTCGATCCACTCATCCTTCCATATAGTGAATTCAACCGTGACTTTCACATGTTAGCAAAAATCCGTTCTGGGATTTCATGTGACATGCAACTCTTTACCAACATCTCTTGTATCTACAACTGTCACTACCTTGGGGAACATGCGGCCAGCGTAGGGCACGCCTCCCAGGTGACACAGAAAATCCCGCCGGCACATTCCTTCCTCGACTTCTACCTCTGGCAATGTACACGTCGGCGTCTGCTGCACCCGGAACTCCTGCTGATGAGTCGTTGGATTCGCCCTGAAGATCTTCATATGTATGAAGCTATGGGATTTGATGAGTTCAAGATAATTGACCGTTCACGTTCTACACCATGGCTGTTGCGTGCTACCAAAGCCTATGCTGATCGGCGCTACGACGGCAACCTGCTGGACATCCTCTCGCTGGAGTTGCTCGGAGATCCAGCCGGATTCCATGGTGACATTGAGAACCAGATTCGTGAGCGTATGCGGCACTACGAGAAAAAAGAACGACAGCTGATGCTGCGCATGCTTAAACTGCGCAGCCGACTCCTGGCATTGGACATCTACATAGACAATGCTGAATTAACGGACTTCTTAGATGGTTTTCAAAAAACTCGCTGCGCGGAAACTTACTGTGAAGACTGCCGCTACTGCCATAGATATGCCAAAAAAGCCATCCGCTTTGACCAGTCAGAAGCGAGAATACTTGCAAAGGATATTAGCGACTTCCTTGAAGATTCCCTGACCATAAAATCTTCCGTTTAAAGTGAACCCGCAGTTCTACATACCCTTTCTGTTTTGATGCATGGCCCTATCTAAGAAGGGCTATGCCATCTCCTGCCAACCGTTACGGATTTTTCCAGTTTCAAGCTTTTCACCCATTGGAGTAAAAGCAATAATTCCCTCCGTCGGAGTGATAATAGTAGCTCGATTGATCGACATATCAATTTCCAATGGTCGCTTTGTATTATTTTTTTGCAGCTAGGCCTACAGGATAGCTTGGGGGGGACATTCCAGATAGTGACTCAGTAGACTTTTCTTTTTTTCAAAAATTCATACTCTAATATAATGTTGACAACATCTTCAACTAACAATACCTTTGTGGTATAATGCATCAAAATGGCGCACAATGCGTCACCACTGAATGGACCAACAAGAGGAGGTTATAATGACCACTGTATCCCTTAGGATAGACCAAGACCTAGCGCTTCAAGCGGAGCGTGAGGCCAAAATCCAAAACAGGTCTAAGGCCAAACAGCTTGAGTACTGGGCAAAGCTAGGTAAAGCCATTTCATCTAAACTAAATATTGCTGATGCTTATGCCGTATCTCAAGGTATAAAAGCGATAAAATTAGAGGTAACCCCATCCGCTCAATCTATTCATGTTGATTCAGACACTATATTTAATGATCTCGAAAACGATAGGGTGAAAGGACTTCTCGCTGAAAATGTAACGGCTGCCAAAATATACTATGAAGCCAGCGTTAAACATCCTGGTTACCTTGACAAGGTAAATTCTATCACAAGAGAAAGGCAGACTGGTTCGTTTAAAAACGGTAATTTCAAAGCACTATAATGGCTAATCCAAGACAACTTTGGGTTCTGGCTGGCGGGAATGGTGCTGGAAAATCTACATTCTACAAATTGCATCTTGCCAAATACGGCATCAAATTTGTAAATGCAGATTTAATAGCCGAAGAAATTGGCTCTGAGAATCTGGAAGAACTAAGCTATCATGCTGCTATCCTAGCCACTCGAATCAGAGAGGAATTGATCACACAAGGTGTTTCCTTTTGTTTTGAAACGGTTTTCTCTCATGAATCAAAAATTGACTTCGTTGCCCAGGCAAAGGCTTATGGCTATAAGATTATTCTTGTGTATATTCATTTAATTGATTCTAGCCTAAATGAAGCCAGGGTCAAACAACGTGTCTCAGAGGGGGGCCATAGCGTCCCAACTGAAAAAATTCATTCTCGAATACCCAGAAGTATGAAGCACGTTAAAACGGCTTTATCTTTAGTCGATGAAGCGAGAATCTTAGATAATTCGTCTAAGGATGACCCCTTTCGACAAATCATTGTGATGAAATCTGGTAACTATGAAGTAAAAAAGACCCCCTTACCAGAATGGGCAAAGGATTTCCTTCCCGCCTGACTTCGATCACTCTTGGTTCTTTCAAGTGATTGCAAAACCGAATTTCAAGCTCTGTGTTAGGTTAAGTCTGAACGAGTTCATCTTGTCTGCCAAAGAAATGAACCACCTTGCCGACATCAGATGGCACCACCCAGATTGATCACTGCAACTCCTTTATTCTTTTCCCGCTACAGCATTACGCCAGCACGTCGGGTCTGAAGCAAGATAATCACCGGTGAGTTGATACGCTGCTCCCCTGCAGCCGTAGCACTCTGCTGCTTTTTCACAAGTATGGCACTCCCCTTTTATCGTCTGTCGGTAATTCTTCAGATTGTTGACCACTTCACTATTCTTCAGAATAGAGGCAAGTGTATTGTTTCGAATATTATCAAGGGCAATAGTCACTCCGACACAGGGCATGACATCACCGGTCGCGGTGACCACGCAGGACACCTGGTGACGCATGCACTTATTGCCAACCAGCGGCGGCTGGGGTTCCCAGTTGCGGTCAAATTTTTTCTGATCAATAGCCGAAAGTTTGGCAAATAATGTTTTTAGTTCACCTGGCTCAATATTTAACCAATCATTTTCTAAAGCATTCGCCTGGGGAGTCATAACCTCGAAATAGGGTTCAATATTTTCCTCCCTCAGCCACTGCCACATAGACGGCAATTCTTTGATATTCTGTCGACAGATTACGGTACTGATTGCCAGAAACAGTTCCTCGGAGGGATAACCTGCCTCTTTAAGATTCGTCAGCGCCCTGTTGATTATCTGAAAAGCACCCTTTTTCCCGGCTAAGCAGTCCTGAATTTTTTCATCCCGGGAATTCATTTTCAGGGCGACCCGTACCCTTGCCTCAGCCAAAACAGAGGCTAGGGATTTGTCAATTCCCGAACCATTGGTGAACATTTCAATTTCAAAATCTTCTGCACGAAGGAAAGAAAGCATCTCTACAAGGTGTGGGTAGATGGAGGGTTCGCCGCCCAAAATAATAATTTTCCGAGCCCCCAACTCTCCTGCCTGCAGGATAACATCCTTGATTTCTGAGCGTGAAAGCTCATTCCCGCATTCAACCTTCTCGTCAACATAACAGTAGGAGCAACGAAAATTACAAATCCGGCTGAATTCTATCTCCATGGAGAGCAGCCTATCTGCAGCCACGGCTTCACGAATCTCCTGCTCGGTAAATTCAAGATTATAAATCTGCATTGCTCTTAATACCCCTCAAGATCCCGAAACCTGTTCATATTTTCCCAGCGTTGAACTTCTCTCAGGTAACGACCTTTCCAGCCATATTTTTTCATGATTCTTCTAAAATGGATTTTCAAAAGAGGTCTGTAAATAAAACGCCAAATGGATATCCACGCCCAGCCCTGGCTCCTGACCTGGGCGGGGGGATCCCACCAGCCCAACTCTACTTGACGTTGGTACCAGAATTGATACTGAAGCTCCTCAGCATCCAGATAATTCGTCCGTACATTAGCCCACAACCCGTTGTATTTTTTCAAGTTATCTTGATTACTTACTAATCCCTGCTCCAGAAGCTGCCTCCGCATCTCGGTTTTGGGATAGGGAGTCAACACCTGGCAATAAACGGCATCAGCATGAACAGACTTAAAGAATTTATAATTTTCCTTGATCGACTCTTTATCATCTTCAGGGAAACCAAAAATAAGTCCGCCAATAACCATCATTCCGTATTTATGACAGTTTTCAATAGCCTCTTTTGAATAGGTCGAGGTGTCGCTTTTCCCTGCAGATTTAAGATTCTTTTTCGATCCGCTTTCAATACCCAGAAAAACAGACCTGAACCCCGCCTCCGCCATCTTTGCAACCATCTCTTCATTTTTGGCCATCGACACACAATCGGCTTGGACTATCAACTTAAGGCCTTTATACTTCCTGGCAATAATAGCGTCACACAGCTCCATAACCCAGGCAGGACTCAAGACGATATTATCATCGGTGATAAATATACATCTTGTATTACGATTAAAGTAGATATCGTCAATGTCTGCCAGGACCCTCTGCACCGGAAACGTTCTATACGTACGGCCATACATGTGCTTCATTGAACAGAAGTTACAGGAGCGTGTACACCCACGTGAGGTCTCAACAAGTTCAATTTTAGAATGAACCATATGGTACCCCCAGGTAAGTCGCCGCTTATCGCGGATAGGGAGTTTTAAGGTGCTGAGATCCAGGTTTTCACTGCGGGGATTGTGGACGAACACGCCTGCCTTTTTATACGACAGCGAAGGGATATCACCCAGGTCCTCCATATTGGACAATCCATTCACCAGGCGTCTACATGCTTCTTCTCCTTCCCCTTGAATCATAAAATCGATCCATTTTGCCTCATCCGAAGTTGCTATCTCCTCATACATCAGAGTAGCATGGTAGCCCCCGATAACTATTTTGACACTGGGAAGGAGTTCTTTAATCAGGTGCGCGATCTTAATGCAGGTATCATACTGCCAGGCCATGGCGGAGAGGCCAACAAGATCAGGCTCGATTTTTCTTATCACCTTGGTAAGATATTTTTTTATTGAGCGACGTTTGCGAATCAGGTCAATAAGAAAGACATCATGTTCCGCATCGATATTACCCCCGACACTGGCTATACCATGGTTTGGCAGATGGACTGCTGTTTCGTGAATAATGATCGGTACCACATCGGGCATAGACATTAAAATTACTTTCATAGCTTTCTCTCGCTGTATACCTGCCGCACCCGTGCCTCAAGCTCTGATGTGGTGGGTGGATTATTTTGATAGTCCGGTTCAATGCGATCTATAATCTTAATGTCAATGGTGTTGCGCATCCTGGTATTGAAAAGAAACTTTCCAGGAGTAAACAGCCTGTCACTATTGCGAAGTTGCAGTACATAGATGGGGGCCTTGTACATCCGGGCAATCTTGAATGCTCCATTGTTCAATTTGCCTATCTTTCCATCCCGGCTTCTGGTTCCTTCCGGAAAGATAAAGAGATTGCCGCCACTCTTTAAATACGACTCCATTGTCTCCATCTGTCTGATCATTATCCGGGAAAATGGCCATTCACTGGTGGCCGGGATATAACCGGATTTTTTAATCATCCAGCCAAAGATAGGGATTGTGAAAAATCGACTTTTAACAATCGTCCGGTGTTTCTGAAAAAGGGCAATCAGCAACAATGGATCGAGATAGGAAAGGTGGTTGCAGACAACAACTGCAGAGGTGATTGATGCCACCTCGTCGTCTATTTCTATTCTCTGCCGTGGAGCAGTGACGTTGACTATACGAAAAAATATTCGGTAGAACTGGCTGTTCAGCCGCTGGAAAGAGAGCTCCGGATCTTTTGTAAACAGAGCAAAAAAAAGATACCGCCAGGAAAAGAAACGAAGGAAACCAAAAATAAACCAGGCCCAGCAGGCAAGAGTTACACTGCAATCAATACATCGATCAGCCAGAACGCTCAAAGGATTGTCAGGTGTCTGCATCTCTGCCATTTTTTACAAGTAAACAGGTATTCACTCCGCCAAAGGCAAAATTTTGAATGGCTGCTATTTTGGTCTCAGTGTCGGTGACTTCACGGGTATGGCGGAGCATGCTGCAGCGTTCATCAACATTTTCCAAATTCAGGGTGGGAGCGATAAACCCTTGTTCCATCATATACATCGTCAGGATCAACTCGATCACGCCACAGGTACCCATGGTATGGCCCATATAACTTTTCAGGGCGGTAACAAGCGGACCATCACCATACACTGCATCAATGGCCTGAGCCTCTATAACATCACCCATTTTTGTTGCCGTGGCATGAGCGCTGACAAAATCGACATCATGGGGCTGTATTCCCGCATCTTCAAGAGCCAGACGCAAGGTTGCAGTGATCCCATTAAGATTTGGCAATATAAGATCTCCGCCGTTATTGTTGCAGGCAAAGCCGATAATTTCACCAAGGATTGGTGCACCACGTTTTTTGGCAGACTCATACTCCTCAAGCAGCACTGCTCCGCCCCCCTCGCCTACGACCAACCCGTCACGATTGGTATCAAAAGGACGCGGGGTGCACTCCGGCGTGTCGTTATACTTAACAGAACAGGCAAGCAGATTATCAAAAACAGCCACCGTGGTGGTGTCATGCTCATCTGCTGCACCGCAGATCATGGCATCCTGCATCCCATACTTGATCGTTTCATACCCAAAACCAATGGACTGACTGCTGGTGGTGCAGGCGGTGGACGAAGCTATTATTCGTCCGGTAATGCCAAACATTCTGGAAATATTTACCGCCGTAGTATGGACCATGGAGCGAAGATAATCAACCGCTCCAATGGAAGAGAATTTTGAATCGAGATCACTGAAAAAAGTTTTGTAAATATCACGCTGGACGGTTGGACTACCATGAGTCGAACTGAATGCCACCCCGAGACGGCCGGAGGTGACAAATTCCTGGCTCAGACCAGAACTTTCGAGGACATCTTTTGCAACCTGACAGGCATAATACGCCACAGGTCCCATGGTTTTCCGATACTGCCGCTTGAATCCGTACTCAATGGGATAATCCACTGTGCCGAATACACGGGAATGAATGTGTTTTGTCAACAAGCCATCATCACGCAGGACTCCTACTCCGGATTTGCCCTCTCTGAGATGTTCTATAATATCGTTTTTGTTATAGCCAATGGGAGTAATTGCTGAGCTGGCAGTGATGACAACGCGTCGTTTCATAGATAAAGGAGAGCCTAGTTAGTGTCTGTCCATAAATGAGGATTTTCGCTTAAGTTCAAGGCGTGCGATAAATTTTACCACAGGCATATAACTGATATTCCGAGGATAAAATTTTAAGCACAACGCCGAAATTGAGTGAAAAGGCCATTTGGGGACGGGCACTAGTTATTGAGTGCGAGATTCTTTTATTTCTTCAACATAATCGAGAATATCATTGATCGTCCTTATGGACATAGCTGCTTCCTTTTCCTCCCGGGTGAAGGAAAAGCCAAGAATAAGTTCCATTTTCCCAAGCAGTTCAAGGGCATCAATACTGTCAAAACCGTGGTCATCACGAAGGTTGTCATCCAAGCCAGGCTGCTCAAATTCAAAATCTTCGATAAAAATTGTTAAAATTTTATTTTTAAATTCATCTCTGGTCATAATGGGATTTGTCGGGCAAGGAATTTCTAAGAAAAAAATTATGATTACGTTCGGATACTACACAGTTTCTTACAATTTCAAAAGGAAATATTATTCCTGTAAAACAGGCTGAGTTCAATGAATAAAACGATCAAAATGATACCATTCAAAAGGATATTTCCGCAGGGCTTTTTCCAGCAAATCGGCATACTGCTGGGCAGCTTGTGATATAGCCTCGGCTCTATCCTTCCTGCATGCTGCCCGGATTGGAAGAGGATCGGACAGGGTGAAATGATAGTTATTTTTACTGATGCGAAATGCAAAAAACACGAAAAGAGGCGCACCTGATACCAGGGCGAAAATAAAAGGTGCCTCAGGCAGGTAGGCATCATGACCCAAAAAAGTGACACGCACCTTGCGTTGATCCTTACGCCAGACAATATCTCCTGCCATAGAAACCAAGCCCCCGGCCTGCAAGAAACGAATACCTTCCACAGCGGTAAACGGTGAGCTGTTGCCCTGATCTGCACCGATAATGGTTATTCCGGATCTGCGCAGGTCATCTTTTTGCATCCGCTCCACCCCTTCTTTTTCCTTCACCCCCATATAGAGAAGAAGCTGCAGATCCGCTCTCAGTTGTTTGAGCAGCGTTGCAGCTATTTCCCAATTGCCAAGATGGGACATAAGAAGAATACCACCCTGACGACCAATGACCGACTCCAGCTTCTCCCACCCCTGAGAACTAAAGGTCACCGGTTTGGACTGTCCAGAGAGGAACCTGTCAAAGTGAATGGTAGTAAAATTTTGATACTGGTTGAAAGTACACCAGAGGTGATAGAGTCGTCCTCGTTCGGGATAGAGGGCGGCATAGAGGCGGCGACTTTCAGGAACCCTCCGGGAAAACACAAAATAACCAGCCGCTATAATCCGGGCAACAACGGCAAAAAACCATGATCCACAGAATCTTGCTCCCTGAACAAGCAGCCTGTACCAAAAGCCATTCATGATCGAAACATCCCGAGAACCCGGGCAAAGATCAACTTGCTAAAGGTCTTCGAATTACGCCAGAAATCAAGCCATGGACGAAAGTGACTCACCCGTTCTCCCTTTGCCTGATAGACCACCGACACAGGTGCTTCTTTTATT
>JAUVLX010000062.1 GCA_030600525.1 Desulfobulbus sp.
TACAACGCTAAATTACTTCAAGCAAACAGTCTTCCCGAGACTATCCAGAAAACTTTCTTTAGTGACAAATACATTTCCCCCAGGGTGGTTGGTGATTCCAGTCGTCCGTGAAACTGAGCAATCAGCCGATAGAAAATCAGAGCTTAATAGGAATAACCTTAACCTGATGAGTTTTATACAGAGATAGAGCTTATCAAGGGCAATCTCTCATCTGTTGTCACTTCTTCCGGTCATGATATAGGGGAAAGATGTTGACTTGACATAAGGGTTAATTTCACTCTGACCCTTGAAATTATGGCTTCGATAATTCTCGGCATCCGATAGGCCCTTCCGTTTTAAATCGCGTAAATCCCAATATAGAACCTGAAGACCTGCAGCTAACATTCTTTGTTTGAACCTACCCATGGCAGATCTTAAAGCTGCTTCCGTGAGCCTATCCCCACCAGTTCCAGCTATGGAGTGAATTGATTGCTTAAATACCGCCAGCTCTACAGCCATCATATTGGCAGTAAAATTTTACTCCTATTACTCCAGCAGAGGCACTCTAAAAACGGCAGAAAACGTACTCAATCTTTTTAACAAAAAGGTGTATTATTTTTAAGGACCTGAGAACTATGGTATAAGAAGGAGAGAGGTTTTGCCAATTCGTCATTGATAGAAATTTGCTTTTTTAAAACCAACAACTGTCCTTGTTTATTATCTCAAACTTTAGGCAAGGGGGAGATAAAAATATAATGCATACTCAATATTGGGCAGATAGTTATGTAGAAAAATCTGTCACTCCTCAAAAAGCAATATCGCATATACGATCTGGTCAAATGGTTTTTATCGGCTCAGGATGTGGTGAGCCTCAGAAACTGGTGCAGACCCTTACTGAAAATGCGTCCAGGCTCAATGGACTCGAGATTATCCGCCTGTTCGGACGAGAAACAGCTTCCTTAACAGCCATTGCGGACAAAACTTCGGATACCAGTATAAATATCCGTTCAATCTATCTCGGCTCAGCGGAAACACCACGCATTGCGAAGCATAAGCGTTTTATCACGCCAATGAATATGTCCGATGTGCCGGCTCTCTTTACAACCCGCAAAATGCCTTTGAATGTTGCGCTGGTTCAGGTTTCTCCTCCGGATGATTTTGGTTGGATGAGCTTAGGGATTTCCGTTGATGTGACCCTTGCAGCCGCCCGATCTGCTGATTTCGTGATTGCCCAGATTAATCCCCGGATGCCACGGGTTATGGGACAAAGTTTTATTCACGTAAATGACGTTGATGCCATTGTCCATCATGAGGAGGAACTTCTTGCAGTACCTCCGGCAAAGTTTTCACCGGAGGCTGCCATTACCATGGGTAAACTTATCGCCCGTCAGATAGAGGATGGCTCAACGCTGCAAATAAATATTGATGCTGTTTCTCATGCAACGGTACAGGCGCTGATCGACAAAAATGACCTCGGGATTCACTCCCAGTTTTTAACAGATGACGTCATGCACCTCTATGCCAGAGGAAATGTCAATAATCGTAAAAAAGGCTTTAACGAAGGCAAAATGGTGGCTTCTATGGCCATTGGCAGTCACAACCTCTATGAATTCATCAATGACAACCCTGCCGTCGATTTCCATCCTTCCGATTATGTGAATAATCCCTTCAATATTGCCCGAAATAATCGAATGGTATCCTTGAATGTTGCTCAAACCATTGACCTGACCGGACAGGTTTCGGCCGAGGCGTCAGCAACGACTCGTTACGCCGGTGTTTCAGGCATTCCGGATTTTGTGAGAGGGGCTCGTCAATCACCTGGCGGCAAATCGATTATCATGATCTTTTCAACCACCCCTGGAGAAGATGGCCATGTCTCCAATATTGTACCTCACATTGGCAAAAATGCCGTTGTTGTCCCACGAGGAGATGTGCACTATGTGGTTTCCGAATACGGAGCAGTGAACCTCTTTGGGAAAAGCCTACAGGAACGTGTGATAGCTATGATCAGTCTGGCGCACCCTGACTTTCGAGAAGAGCTTTTCGAACATGCCAAGGAACAGGGGGTGATAGGAGCACAACGCAATCTCGGGGAGGCGGAAAAGGCTGTTTACCCAGTTCGCCTGGAAGAAACAATTAAAATAGATGGTAATGAAGTCACTATCCGTCCCACCAAACCTGTGGATGGACGACGCATTCAGGAGCATTTCTACAACCTGGCTAAAACGGACATATTTACACGATTTTTCCACGAAAAAACAGTTTTTGGTATCTCGGAAGTTGAAAGTCGATCCCAGGTCGATTATGTGCAAGATCTTGCTCTCGTAGCTGTTGTCGGTGAATTTGGTTTTGGCCGTGTTGTAGCTATCGGGGAAAGCATGAGGCTGAAAAACTCCAATATGGCAGAAGTGGCTTTTTCGGTAAGTAAAGACTATCAGGGTAAGGGATTAGGAAAAATTTTCCTCAAGAAGTTAGCTGTTTCGGCCAGGGAAAACGGCATTGCAGGCCTGATGGCCATCACTTTTCCCAGTAATACGGCCATGATTAGTCTTTTTAAAACCCTCCCTTATAAGGTGAAAACAAAGTATGAAGATGGAGATGTTGTCCTGAGCTGTCGTTTTGATGAACTTGCGGAATAGAGAAGAGAGAAGGTGCTGAAAAAGCCGCAGGTTTAGTGGCCGATGGATTGTTCATCTGCACACCCCTAGTGTTCGGGAATTCCAAAAACCGGGGTCGGAGCAAGCTAACCTTTTGTATTAACAATTAAAAGAGACTAAAAAGAGCCACTTCTCAGCCATAAAACTCTTTTTCACAGCTAAATAGGCATGTTTAAACTCCTAAGTCACTATTTCTCCTATTAGTTTTGACCGACTGAACCTGAGCAAACCGAGGACAAGAAATGTCTATTGGCAATCCTAAAAGCTTAAACAAAACTCGAAATTAAAATAATTCCTGTACATCTCCGAGGGACTGACAGATCAGATAGAAACTTGATCATCAAATCTATCAGTTCAGATCTAGACTTCTACACATAAAAAAAGGGAAAGTTTACGAATAAACTTTCCCTTCTCAATTTAGACTGCTTTTTTTCTTAGGCAGCCTCTTTTATTACCTTACATCACGCTGGATATTTGCCAGAAATATAATCCTTAAGGTAGTGATTCTCCACTTCCTTATCTGTGATCAACGCCTTTACAACGTCACCAATGGAAACAATTCCTTTGACCTGATCCTTTTCCATAATAGGAATGTGCCGGATACGGTTTTCGGTCATAATAGCCTGAATATAGTCAATACTATCCTCTTCTGAGGCAGCAAGTATATCTTTGCTCATTACCCGATTGACTCTTTGTAAGGCACAATTTTCATCAGTACATCCTTCCTGAATCGCTTTCAAAATATCATTTGGAGCGATAATCCCCTGAATGGCATCGTTATCATCTACGACGAGCAGAGAACCGATTTTCTCAGTGAAGAATTTATCAGATGCTGCCATCAGAGTGGAATCCTGATGGATTGTATGTACGACTGTCCCTTTAGTTTTAAGAATATCTTTAACTTTCATGTTCCATACTCCTTTAAAATAAAGCCTCGATCATCGCTAATATAGCAAGCGCTACGAAGTATTTGCTTACTATGAGAGCGACTTAAATAATTACCGGATACAACCCTATTATCAGAACACACGCCGCTAGAATAAAAGTACCGATGGGGGCGAGTCCATTAGATGTGGTATCTTCAAAGCTGTCAGTTGCTTCATGAAAGTACATGCTAATTATTAATCGCAGATAATACCACATAGAAAGTATACTGCTGATTATACCAAACACAGCGAGTGCGATCTGACCGGCGTCAATGGCACTGGTAATAACGAAGAATTTACCCATGAAACCAGCTGTTGGCGGAATACCTGCCATGGAAAGCAGGAATATGGTAATAGCTGCTGCGGAATAAGGTCGAACCTGAGCCAAACCTTTAAAATCGTCAAAGCTTTTCCTCTTTTCACCTTCGCCACCCAAATAAGAGAGGGCAGCAAACATACCAAGAGTACCAACAGCGTAGGCCGCAAGATAGTAAAGGATTACATTACCAGAAAAATTATCAGCACTCACAGCAACAAGCGCGATGAGCAGGTAACCTGTATGAACAATACCGGAAGCAGCAAGCATTCTCTTAAGGGTGTCCTGACCAATAGCAATCAGATTACCAACAAACATGGTGAACACTGAGAAGTAGAACAGGTAATTCACCCAGCTACTACGTAGGCTCTCATCAGCAACCAGGAAATTGGCAAAAACCGCAAATATGGCTGTTTTAAGGCCAGTAGCCATATACCCTGTTATTGGAGCTGATGCGCCATCGTAAACATCTATAACCCATGCGTGGAATGGAAAGGCAGCTGCCTTGAATAAAAAAGCCACTAACACGAAAAAAGAACCAGCAACCAGTGCGGGGTTATTAAAGAATCCGTTTTCAGCTACGAATTGACCGATGCTTGAAAATTGAGTCGAGTGAGCACCACCATAGATGAGTGCAGCTCCCATTGTAAAAAAGGCTCCAGCAAAAGCACCGAGCATGAGGTACTTCATAACAGCCTCTGCTGCGGTTTTGTTTTTTCTGTCATAGCCAACGAGAATATAAATCGCAAGTGACATTATCTCGAGCGCTATAAATACAGAGATAAGTTCTTGCACCATCGTCAACAAAAGCATTCCACAGGCAGAAAAAGTGATGAGGCTGTAGAATTCAGTAGTACAAAAATTGTTTTGTTTAAAGTAGGTCTGGGCACTCATGGCAGTGAAGAACCCGCAACCAAGAATTATAAGACCAGCAACCCTGGTGAAATTACTGATAACAAGCATGTTGTTAAAAACAGTTTCATAGGGGGTCACGTTCCCAGTGATACAGTTAGAGAGTTGCATGAGAAATGCGATACCAAAAATCCCCATGCAACAAAATGAAGCCTGTTCAATAGTAACCTTTTCGAATGCTGCTACCAGCATTAACGAAATGGCGCCCGCTGTAATAATTATGAGCGGCATTAGTAACATAAAATCGTTTGTCATGATTAGCCCCTCTGGCCTTAATTCTTCTTTTCTACTGTATGCCCATCTGACTGTTGGGCGTGAGTACTTTGAGCTATTTGCATTGAGTCTGCCTTGGTTACAGAAGCTATTAACTGCTGCGCTGCAGGTTCAATTTTACTAAGGAAGGGTTGGGGGTAAAGCCCCATGACAACGATAAGAACAATAACGGGTAAGAATGTAAGTCCTTCTTTAATGCTCAAATCAGTGAACCCTTCTGTCCGATCATTGGTTTTTTCAAAAAATACACGTTGAAACATCCATAACATGTAACAAACACCAATAATGAGGGTCGTACCGGCAAGAACACCTATCACAACGTTAAATTTGATAGCACCTAAGATAATGAGGAATTCGCCAATAAAACCTGAGGTACCCGGAAGGCCAACAGAGGCAAGCATGGCTACCGCAAAAAAGAAGGCAAAGACAGGGGCTTTATAAGCAATTCCACCAAGATCTTTGATTTGACGGGTTTTCATTTTATCTTCGATTATCCCGACAAAAAGGAACAGGACACCGGTACTCGTGGCATGGGCAACGATCTGATATATACTTCCGGTCAATGCCTGCACATTGAGACAAAAAACACCAAGAGCTATAATCCCCATATGAGATGCGGAGGAGAAAGCCAACATTCGTTTAATATCTTTTTGGGCGATAGCAGTTATACCACAGTACATCATACCAATAACTCCAGAATATGCGAGTAGCAGGGCAAAGCGGGCAAACTCTCCATCAAAAACAGGCACTACAAAACGAATAACCGCGTAGACACCAATTTTTGCCATTATAGCAGACAGAACAAATGTGGTGGCTGTTGGTGCTTCTGTATATGCGTCTGGTAACCAAGTATGAAAAGGAAACAGTGGGATTTTGATTGCAAAAGCGATCATAAATCCAAAAAATGCGAGCACAGCAACCGGTCCAGCAAGCTGCAGTTGAGACATTTGAGAAATCGCGAAATTCCATTCACCAAACTGCGCGTGATACGTAACTCCAACATAAATAATGGAGGCCAGCATCAATAAGGATCCTGCAATGGTGTAAATGGTAATTTTCAAGGTTGCTTTAATCCGATTTTCTCCACCGTACAAGCCAAGCATGAAGAATATAGGAAGGAGCATAATTTCCCAGAAAATGTAAAATAGGACCATATCAGCAGCACACAAAGCTCCTGCCATTGCTCCCTGCACAATCAGCAGGTTGGCATAATACCCTTTTTCCTTGGTGGAAAAAAGGATATACACCATCGGCAGCAGTATTGCTCCGGCAAGCAGCACAAACAGACTGATGCCATCCAACCCGAGATGGTAGTTAATACCCCACGCTGGGATCCAAGCCACATTTTCGACAAACTGCAATGCGGCCTGTTCTTTAAATTTAAAGAAGATGTCTAGACCGAGGATAAGACTAGCAAAGGAGATTACTAGTCCGGTTAATCGAGCTATACCTTTCCCAGCCGGCGTAAGCAGTAGAATTAGTCCTGCAACTATTGGCAGGAATATCATTACAGATAGAACGTGTTCAAACATTGTTACACCTACCTAGTTCAGCGATTGTGACAGTAACAGGCTCATCAAGCTCAGCCCAACGATCATGTAAATGGCGTATACCCTAACATATCCAACCTGAAAGACTTTGAATGCAGTACCTATGACCATGTACAGCTTTGAGGCAAGCGTTACAGGTGCATCGGTAACAGAAGGTTCAATAGTCTTACGAATAGCATTACCAATCTTTTTGTATGGCTGGACAAATACTCCGTCATACAGTTCATCGATATAAAACTTATGGTAGGCAAATTTGCAAAAGCCTGAAAATTGAGGCTCTTCAGCTCCAACAGCGAAACGTTTGTAGGCGATACGAATACCGACAACGAAAGCAGCAACACTGGCACCGATCGCAATTATTTCAATGAAAATGCTTACATGCGGATGATGTTCAACCAAGCTAGGAGCTAACCAGTGCGAAACCAATTGATTGCCACCAAAGATGGCAGGAAGGTTCAAGAAACCAGCAAACAAAGCACCAACAGCAAGGATGATCAGCGGTACAGTCATCACAGCAGGTGCTTCATGGCAGTGATCGTATGCTTCTTGATCACGCGGCTCACCGTGGAAAACAACAAAGATCATACGAAAAGTATAAAATGCAGTCATTCCTGCTACTAAGACACCTATAGCCCATATTCCATAATGCCCAGTGGCAAGTGTGGAGAAGAGGATTTCATCCTTACTGAAAAAACCAGCAAAAGGAGGACATCCTGCAAGGGCGAGAGCGCCAATGAGCATGGTGATATAGGTTTTCGGCATTTTGTTTTTCAAACCACCCATTTTCCAAATGTTCTGTTCGTGGTGCATGGCGTAAATAATAGCACCGGCACCAAGGAAGAGAAGGGCTTTAAAAAATGCGTGAGTAAAGACGTGAAAAATACCCGCAGAATATGCAGCAACACCAACGCCTGCAAACATATAACCAAGCTGGCTCACGGTAGAGTAGGCAAGGATCTTTTTGATGTCGTCCTGAAACATAGCGAATATTGCAGCTAGAAGCGCGGTAAGGATACCTATCCAGGCAACAATCTCCCCTGCAACAGGAACATGTGCATATATGAAGCTGAATCTTGCTACCATATATACACCAGCTGTTACCATCGTAGCAGCATGGATAAGAGCAGATACCGGGGTTGGACCAGCCATTGCGTCAGGTAACCACACATACAGTGGTATCTGCGCGGATTTACCGGTGGCACCTACAAAGAGGAGCAGGCAGACAGCTAAAGCGATTCCAGGTGTAAGACTATGCGCATTGGCTTTAAGAGAGAAAAAGTCAAAGCCTCCAGCACCAATTGCCCAGAAAAGGAACGCCATCCCTAATACAAAACCAAGGTCACCGATTCGGTTGACGATAAAGGCTTTGTTCCCTGCAAGTACATTATTAGTTTCTTCTGAATAGAAGCTGATCAACAAATAAGAGCAAAGGCCAACGCCTTCCCAACCAACGAACATGACGACAGGATTGTCACCAAGAACAAGTATCAACATACTGCCGACAAACAAGTTGAGATAGGCAAAAAATTTGCCGATGTTCTTATCCCCTTCCATATAGCCAATGGAATAAATATGGATCAAAGAACCGATAAGTGTGACAAAGACCAGCATAAGGGAGCTGAGCGGATCTGCCAAAAAGCCCATTGTAATATCAAGCTCGCCTACCTGAAACCAGGTAAATGCTTTCTGGCTCAGGTAACGTGCCTCTTCTGGCATCCCTTTAAGTGTAAGAAATACACGCAATGCCAGGACGAAGGCGAGTACAGGACCAACACAAGCGATTAGCCCGTAAAGTTTTTCGTTTAATGGTTTACGATTGCAAGTCCCTATGTGAAGGAAGCCGAGAACGGCTGCACCTATCAGCGGGAGAAGCGGAATATATCCGAGAAATGTTACATTATGTTCCATGAAATCACCCTTTTAACAGGCTGAATACATTGGTATCCAACTGGCCTTTATGCTTATGCAGCAGAATAACGACAGCAAGGGCAAGACCTGCCTCAGCGGCAGCAACAGCCATAACTATCAGTGCGAGAACGTGACCATCCATAGTTTGGTGCAACCTGGCAAAGGTGACAAAAGCAAGGTTAGCGGCATTCAGCATAAGCTCAATAGACATGAATACGGTAAAAACATTCCTGCGAGATATGACCCCGACAATACCGATACAAAAGAGCAGGATACTCACGGTGAGATAACTCTGAATCATTTGGCGATCCTCCTTGTTCCTGCAAGTACGACAGCCCCAACCAGGGACACGAGGAGAAGAATAGAAACGATTTCAAAGCGGAGGAGCCACTCTCTAAACAAGAGGAGCCCGACTTCCTTTATTTCGCCAAATCCTTCAACTGTAATAATTGCATCAGCACCAGGAAAACTTTTGATAACTCTGGACAAAAACAATCCGATAGGGGCAACAATAATTACGCCCCCAATCAAATATTTGAACCTGCCCTCTTCTATGGGTAAGTCTTCTTCCTGAATATTCAGGAACATGATCACAAAGATGATGAACGACATGATCGCACCAGCATACACCATGAGTTGTATGGCAAATATTAATTTTGCTGACAACAATGCATAAAGCCCTGCCAGTGAAATGAGCGTAACTAAAAAGCTCATTGCACCGTTCATCGGATGCTTAAACAAGACCAACCCTGCTGCTCCAGTTACAGCAAAAACTGTAAATAGAATGAAAAGCCCATCGGTTAACATGATATCAAGCGCCCCCTTTCTTGTACTCTTCTTCGCTGAATGCACCTTTAGTAGCGAGAAGTTGATCAATACTCATTTTCATCTCTTCACGCGTACTAGATGTAACCGAAAAAATCCCTGTATCCATTCGTATTGCGTCCATTGGGCATGCTTCTACGCAATATCCACAATAAATACATTCCAAAAGATCAATATCGAACTTGACCGGCACCTTTTCTGTTCGGTCGTCACCTCTTTCACCGGCTTCGATCTGGATGCACTGGGCAGGACAGTTCGTCTGACACATGTAACAAGCAACACACTTAATCGTGCCATCTTCGTGGGTCGTCAATCTATGACGTCCCCTCCAGCGCGGTGTGATCTCAGGTTTCACTTCAGGATAATGTCTTACTGCAAGTTTAGAATTATCAAGAAAGTTGGATAAGAAATGCCTAAATGTAATGGCCATACCCTTAAAAACCTCTATGAGATAGAGCCGCTCCTGCCAGCTCCTGCCGTTACGCACTATGGTTTTAACTTTAATGCTCATGGCTTCTCCCTATTAGCTCAACGCAACGACAATAGCGCTGGTTACAAAAATATTCAGAAGAGAGAGAGGTAACAGTACATTCCATCCCAACTTCTGTAACTGGTCATAACGAAAACGTGGCAAGGTCCAACGTACCCATACATAAACAAATAACATGCAGGTAGTTTTGGCGAGAAAAGTACAAACCTGGAGACAAGCGACAAGGATGTTGTCAGCAGCTCCACCTGATGCAAAGACAAGATACAGGAACAAAATAGCTTCCAGGAGAATTACGGTACCCCATACTATCTTGATATAAACGTTTGCTTCCCTTACCCGAGGATCATTTTCCCGTTCGTAATGACTAACATTGTTTTTACGAATCCAGGCTGCGATAAATTTAGCAGCAACTGGAGTTACAATCATAAGGAGCAGTGTCACAGGTACCGCATACTTGATGAGCGTTGCAGTGTTAAACCAAGGAATCTGGTATCCACCAAAGTACAAAGTGACAATAATTGCACTTGAAGCGAACATGGCTACATACTCACCCATGAAAAAGATAGTGAACTTCAAACCACTATATTCAACATGGTAACCAGCAACGAGCTCACTTTCCCCCTCAGCAAGATCAAATGGTACCCGGTTAGCTTCTGCAAAAGCAGCAATAATAAAAATTATTACTCCAAGGGGTTGGAGAAGAACTCCCCACATGGGAATAAAGCCAAAGAGTAATTGCCCTTGAAACTGGGCCATTTCATTAAGACTTACAGTTCCATACACCACCAAAAGACTGATGATGGCCAGCACCATAGGAATTTCATAGCTGATGGTCTGAGCAGCGGCTCGAAGGCCACCCAGCATCCCATATTTACTGTGGGACGACCACCCAGCAAGAATAATACCGTATACGGAGAATCCGACAATGGCTAGGAACCAAAGGATCCCTAGATCAGTCGGAATAGCCTGCATCAGGTATTCTTTTCCACCTAATACCAAAGTGTCCGCAAAAGGTACTACGGCAAAGGAGACGAGTGCGGTAACACACACAATAATAGGCGCAAGCACGAAATAGAACTTGTGCTTAATATGGCCTGGAATCACGTCTTCCTTAAAAAATAATTTTACAGCATCCGCAAGGTTCTGGACAAGTCCACCAGCACGGAAACCAAGAATATTAGCGCGGTTAGGTCCAGAACGATCCTGGATAAAAGAAGCGCCTCGCCGTTCCATCCATACAGAAACAGCTACAAAACAGAGCGGTACAAATGCTCCGAAAGCTACCCGTATGATAATTAGAATTATATCCTGCAGCGTCATTAGAGCCCTCTTTAACTATTTAGTGCTAATCCCTGCTCAGGGATCTGTTCAGGTTCAACGTCCTTGAGTGTGGGAACACTCGCCTTCATTCCAGCCCATGCTGCGGAGTTATCTTCGATATCACCGCCAATTCGGCTGACAATGTTCACTATATCATCAAAGGGCTCGTTTTTAACGACCGCCTTGTTAAACATTTGCAGGATGTTATCTGCATTAATAACGCTACCGCTATACTCGGAGTAGGCCGCTACCGGAATAACGATTTCTGCTCTATCGGTAAGTATATCTTGTGTGGTTGCAACCATTACAAACTTACAATTTGCAAGTAGCTCATCCAGTGTATCGGCATCAAAGCTGTTTGTGAGATCACTATTGAAGTTTACCAAGAGATCTGCTTCCTTCATCGCTGACTGGAAAGCTTCTTTACTGGTATCAACACCTAGTAATTCAAGCCCAGCCCTATTAGCTGATTTATCATCCTGAATGAGGAGATCATCGCCATCACCTTGCTTGATGTAACCATCACTGAAGCCACAAAGAGTTGCTCCTTTTGTTTCACCAAGCTTTTTAATGGCAAACATCTGTTCCAAAGAGCAGTTTGGGGAAACAAGAAAGACGGGATTACTAGAACTAGAGACAGCGTTTTTAAGCGTGTCTACTGCACTGCTGATGATCGATTCGGCATTATTAACCTTCGCGACAGTCAACCTGTCTTCATTTTCCTTCTTATAGGTCATTCTGCCTTCATCACATATGAAGTATCCATTTACCTGATCGTTCTGACGAGGCCTGAATCGATAAATGATATCGTCTTTATATTTTTCTTTGTTGTGGTCGATAAAGATGTTGCAACCTTTGCTGCAGCCATGACAAACACCTTTATCCCGGGATAAAAACCAAACCCGCTGCTTAAAACGAAAATCCTTGCTAGTCATTGCACCGACTGGACAAAGATCGACAACATTGAGGGCATACCTGTTATTTAATGGACGGCCCGGAAAAATAGTAACTCTGGCATCATCTGTTCTGTTTACGATGCCAAGTTCACCAGTTTTGGTAATTTGACGAGTGAAACGAACACAACGTGCACAAAGAATGCAGCGCTCTTGATCATGAACAACTCCACAGCCAAAATCGAGTTTTTTCGACTTTTGAACTTGTGGGACCGTCATACGACTCTCTTGACCGTCATATTTCTGGTAATAATCCTGAAGGGCACATTCCCCAGCTTGGTCACAGATTGGACAATCTGTAGGATGATTAATGAGCTCAAGCTCCATAACATCATGCTGAATTTTTTTTATATGTTCAGCATCCAATTGCACTTTCATCCCTTCAGCTGCCTGCGTTTTGCATGCAGGTACCAAAGGGGGTCTACCGTCTTCGATTCCTACCAGACACATACGACAGTTGCCGTCTGCACCGAGAGCAGGATGATAGCATAGATGGGGTATTTCTATGCCAACGGCACCAACAGCGTCGATCAGGTTTTTGCCTGCCTCCACTTCAACTTCCTGTCCATTAACGGACAGTTTTACCATTTCAGCCATGGTTCTTTACCTATCCCTATTGCATTGCTTTGACATTGAAAACTTTTATTGAACATAGGCTTCGAATTCATGCCGGAACTTGTCTAAAAAAGCCCGCACAGGCATGGTACATGCTGCGGACAGCACGCATACTGTTTTCATTTCAATGTTGTCGCAAAGTTCTCTGAGTAAGTTAACGTCATCAATAGTGCCGTCACCGTTAATAATCTTTTTGATTATCTTGAGCATCCAGCCAAGCCCTTCCCGACAGGGTGTGCATTGCCCGCAGCTCTCATGGTGATAAAAATCAATCAAATTTTTAACAAGTGGCACGACATCGACGTCTTCATCGAGAACAACCATACCACCGGACCCGAACATGGTCTTATGTTCAGCCATTGATTCATAATCCATGGTGACAGTCTTTAACTCTTCAGGCGTAAGTACCGGTGTTGAACTTCCTCCGGGGATAACAGCCTTGAGTTTTTTGCCACCCTTTACGCCGCCAGCTACCTTTTCAATGACCTCTAAGATCGGTATCCCAAAAGGTAATTCATACATGCCTGGCTTCTCTACCATTCCTGATATGCCAAAAAGGTGGGTACCTGCACTTTTTTCAGTGCCATAAACTTTGTACGCATCAGCACCGTTAGAAACAATATAAGGAACAGAGGCAATACTCTGCACATTATTGATAATAGTGGGGCAACCATAAAGGCCCTCGACCGCAGGAAACGGCGGTTTACTTCTCGGCTGTCCTTTTCTACCTTCAATGGATTCAAGGAGCGCAGTTTCCTCACCACAGATATAAGCACCTGCACCGCGATGAACGGTAATATCAATCCGGTAATCCCTGCCAGCAGCTTTGTCGCCAAGGTAACCTGCTTCATAGGCCTCATCAATAGCGGCCTGAAGGATCTTCACCTGGGTGGTATACTCACCACGAATATAGATATAAGCGTCATGACTGTTAATGGCATAACAGGATATGATAATACCTTCGATGAGCATG
>JAUVLX010000082.1 GCA_030600525.1 Desulfobulbus sp.
CCCAGTTGGCGGAGACAAAGGTTTGAATGATGAGGGTTCGACCAATACCATGGCCACTATCCGTCAAGGTGTGGAGAAATTTCGTTGTTTTCTTGATGAAAAACCCGAATTGGTCGCCGACCGCCTGAGTAAAAAAATGGCCTACCAAATCGATAAATACGGCGATAAACTCTTTGCCACCTCTATTACCGTACAGACACCAATTGGGGAATCCACGATCTATCCGCAGCGCACCAACAATATCCTTGAGCAATTTTTTCGAAAAAACAGACGTGGATACCGGCGAAAAACAGGCAATAATTCTATGCACAGGACGTTACAGACGATGCTGGCTGACACACCGTTGGTTAAAAATCTGGATAATCCCGATTATATGAAAATCCTCCTTGACGGAAAAAAGAATCTTGAGGAACTCTTTGCTGAAATGGGGAAATCCCTTGCTGAACAAAATGCTAACCTGCTTGCAGATACCGACCGGATTCTTCCAGGATTCAGGGGCCTCGCAAGTTTATCCTCATTGCCTAACAAATTACTTGAATCGCTCGCTGGTAACCGGGATGCGGTCAAATCCAACTGAATTTTGTGACAATAGCATTTTACCGTTTATAAATTTTGTTTACTGCAAAGGTGACTTGCCATTTGCACGATCTGTGGCTTTATTGAAGAAAGCGGGTATCTCTCATACGTTGACAGGTAGTGTAATGCCACTCCGTCCAGCATTGCCAATAACACACGCCCCCGATTTTCCGGCTCAATAACTCCGGCTGCCTCAAACCCGTTTATGAGCATTTTTAGTACGTGAAACCCGAGACCTACTGACTCGCTTGGAAGGCTTACCCCAAGAAGTAAGAGAGGTTTCCTGGAAGGCGCAAGTCCGTCTCTGCGGTCGGTTCAGGACACTCATAGGCAGGGGTAAGAATCGCAACAAAGTGATCATAGCAACTGCGCGTGAACTTGCCGGTTTTATGTGGGTTATCTTTGGTAAAATTACACTGGATAGTGAGGCTTAGATTGTGCAAAGCTTAAAAACTGGTCAGGTTTCAACCTTAAATCCGCCGTCGGTTCCGCTGCTGCTCCGACGAGCATTTTGGGTGGCCCATTCTCGCGACAAAACCGGCGGCTCCTCCGAGGTAGCTGCACAAGCAGTGTGAAAAACAAGCAAACAAATAATATACCACCAGACAAAAAAGATTGTGCTTTACAGGAGGTTAAAACGAAAAAAATAAAAATTCTCAGGTCGGAGCCAGAGGCGCGATCACGTTCAGGAGAACCCTCGATACTCCTATTCGAATAAGGCTTTTGCCGAACTTCAGGCACTAGAGAGAGGAAGCTCCGCGACGCAGGCAAGTCATGCGGTAACCAACCCGCGTATATTAGAGTGATCAAACGTCGCCGCAGGATCCCGTCTCTGTTTCTGACCTGAGATACAATACCAAAGATAAACCATAAAAAATGGTAGGGGGGAGTTTTTCCTTCTTGACAAGAACAGCCATATCAGGTGTCGGTCACGACCAAAATATTGGATTTTGAAAATGCAGCCGCAATTCCACAGAGCATGGCAACCGCTTGTTCGAGTTTACTACGGAATTTGACCTCTTTGCCGTTGTAGCGAGGGCGATTTACCTCAATATCTTTTTTAAGATGATAGTAACAGTGGCTCAGCGGTAAACACGCCCAGCGACCTTTGATAACTTTAAGCAGTCCGATGGAAACGACATTTTGTGCCCAGGGATATTTTGACTGATTCTGTTTAGCAGCATGATCGAAGACATTAGCACATCCAAAAATTTTCCTGCCTGTCTTGGGGTTGATAAAATCATCGAGAGCTATGAGTAACCTCCCGTTGGTTTCCGGTTCCGGAATAAGTTTCCAGAGCCTGACCCAAAGCCGGTTCCATGGGATCTTAGGTGATGCCATAAACCGGTAATACTTTTTCTTCCTGATGGCGAATCCAAATAAGACTTCAAGCGCGCGAAGAAGATTGGACGTCTTTGACGAGGTAAATGGAAGAATGATTGCAAGCAAGGTATATGCAAATAGTGGTCCTCGCTCTTCACTTTTTCGGGAATTGGAAAATTCTTTTTTAAGTTCTTTGAGTAATGGATGTAGTATGTGCATGCGAGGGCCTTGTTATGATTTGTTTTTTCGCAATTACAATATACCACAACTTGGCCTCGCGTTCATTGCTAACCTGCTGTTTTTAAAAGAAATTTCAGTATTCCTGTTAGAAAAATCGGAAAAAATATCTAATAATATCAGCATGTTGGGGGTCATCGCTTTTTTCGTTGGAATGTTCAGTTTATTAAGTGTTCTGCTTGAAATAACTTTTCCCTGCCTGTGGCTGATCTCAGACCATTGCTACTGAAAAGCGGGAAATTTCAGCTCTTAAGGTCAACCTTATTCTTGACCAGGTATGCAAGGACGAAAATTGGGAAATTGTCGTATGAGAAATTAATTGGTTTGGGCGAACAGGAATAAGGTGAATTTGCGGTTTTTCTTAAATGGTTAACATTGCCAAGAATAGCCTTGATTAATCAAACAGATGGCGCAATAGAAGGGCGACTTCATTTTTGCGAGTACAGGATGTTTGGATTTATTAATTGTTTATTGCTACTGTTCAATTCACAGTTATTTTCCAATATTCTGGAATATCGACATAAATGTTTGACATATAACCATATACCACTGCGTGGTAGTGGGTTGGCATGCTCGAATTTAATCAAAAATTGACTCTATGTTGACTTGGATCGTATTTTGCAAAAAGCCTATCAAATTCTTAAAGTGTCCACTAAAATTACTTCAATAGGAAAAGAGGGGTTTATGAAAAAAATATCTTCAGTTTTTATGTCAGCTGTGTGTCTTGCAGTATTTTTTCCCACATTGAGTCACGCTGTATTGGTAACCGAACACTGGGTTGCTGGTATTACAAATATTTTCGGTGTGAATACCCAAAGCCCCACCTTGGCAATCGGCGACAAGTTTGAACTTACATTTAGTTATGATGATCAATCTGCAGGAAGAACTGTCACAAGAATCGCCGATGGCAGTACGTTCGTTCAACTCGGTAGTGAGGATCGTGCCAAAGATATAACATCATTCACCTTTAGTCCTAACCTATTAGCTGCTATTGCCGATTCGACCTTTATTACCGAACCATATTATCAGACTTTCATTCGATTTAGTCCTACATTCAGTGGATATAATCCTACAACCGGCTACAAAACATTTATTTCCCAAGGATTCGGTTATCACCTGTCTATGGCCGATGATCCTGCCTGGAACACTCATCTGAGGTATAATTATTTAGGTGGGGGAGAGCAACAGGTTAACCTTAGAATCGAAAGCTCAAGTATTGTAAATTCCGTCCCCGAACCAACCACTATGCTCCTTTTCGGAACCGGTATTGCTGGTCTTGCAGCTGTAAGCCGTAGACGTAGAAAATAATTCCACTATTCCGAACTACCGTAATCAATTCCGGAATTTCGAAAGGCCGTTTTCTTAATTGGAGGCGGTTTTTTTTATTATGGCCCTGACTGTCACACCAAAACCACTTTGTAACCAAATATTGCCATTGCTAATCTCTTCATCTTGAACAGTTGACGACTGCTAACCTTATTCCTGATAAGGTCTAACCTCTCAAGAGGATTACGCGGGGTGCTGAAAGCGCGCGGGGTATGATTCCCCGCGCCACTTGACCTTTTATCGGCAGCGGAGAAAAGCGACCTGCATCATAAGCGGTTCTTCAAAGAAAACGGTTTTATTCCCCCATTCGGAGAGACCAATATTGACCCACTCTCCCTGGTCTTCCCACTCATCGTATCCAAATTTCCAGCCGCACCAGTTTTCAGCACAGAGGTATTCCTGTACCGGTCCGTAATAAATAAACTGGCTCTCTACATCATCTTCCATTTTACGGGTCTGGCCAATGAGGACAAGGTCAGCCCCCTTGGCACCGGCTTCCTTAAAAACAAGGTTTTGGATATCTTTGCCGCTCTGGTTTGCAGGGAGCATGGCCAAGGTTTCAGCAAAAACTCTGCATGGACGTGGAACCTGGGTATATTGGAAGGCAGTGGCTATTTTGTCTGTCGGTGCATAGGCTTTGCCTGAAAAGGCAGTTTCGTCTTTTCCGCTGCAGCCGGAAAGGAGGAGGGTTATGGCTGGCAGGAGAAGGGTACATATAAACCTTATCATTGTTACACTCCATGGATGTTAATTTTTTAGTAACTGTTCAGCAGCACCCCACTTGCGCACGATCAGGCAGGAAAACATAGCATCACTATAGTTATCCTGCCTGCTTGTACGCAAGTGGAGTACTACTGAACAGTTACAGATCGAGGTTAAGGCGAGGTTATTTGTTATTGGCTGACTAGTTACATTTTTTACTGCATTTTCATACGTAAAGAGATAGGGTCTCAACTTTTATCACAAAGAGACCAAAAAGGTTTGCAATATATTAAACCTGAACCTGCCGTAATGCTAGCTTGAATTGACGGTAACTCATTAAAAAATCGATAAAGAGTAGAGAATGGTTACACCGAGGGAAAAGAGCAGCCCTTCTGCGGACCTGCTGTTGTTGCTGGTTGCCCTGATTTGGGGATTTGGCTTTGTTGCCCAACGCGTGGGGATGGACCACGTCGGTCCTTATACCTTTAACGGATTACGATTTATTCTTGGTGCTTGCTGCCTTTTGCCCTTGGTACTGCGAAGAAGCAGACAACCTGTACTGACCGGACAGCAGATGAGCGCCTGGAAGGCTGGGCTTATTGCCGGTGTCTTTTTATTTGCCGGAGCCACTTTGCAGCAGGTCGGTCTTCAATACACAACTGCGGGTAAAGCTGGATTTATTACCGGTTTGTATGTGGTTTTTGTACCGATTATCGGCCTGTTGTTCGGTCAGCGGACCAATGCCGGAACCTGGATCGGTGCCTTACTGGCTGTGGTCGGGCTGTATCTGCTCAGTATTCAGGGAACCCTGCATATTGCATTTGGTGATCTTCTGGAAACTATTGGTGCTTTTTTCTGGGCTTGTCATGTGCTGTTGCTGGGCTATCTGTCTCCCCGAACCTCGCCTGTGAAATTGGCGATGGTACAGTTTCTTGTCTGTGGTTTTCTTAGTCTTGGCGTGGCTTTTGCTTTAGAAACTATATCGCTTGCAGCCATTGTACAGGCAGGGGTTCCAATCTTTTACGGCGGGGTTATCTCGGTGGGCGCAGGGTATACGCTGCAGGTAGTGGTGCAACGCAAAGCGCATCCAGCAAATGCAGCTATTATCCTGAGCCTGGAATCACCTTTTGCCGCTCTGGGAGGGTGGTTGCTGCTCAACGAAGTCCTCTCTGGAAGAGGACTGGCAGGTTGTATATTGATGCTGGCAGGGATGCTGGTTTCCCAGCTGTGGACAGTGTTCAGGCAGAAAAAAGAGACTTCATCTTTACCTAGCTGATAGGGGGCTACATTTCAATGGAAAAAGTGGGCATCCTTGCGGCCGTTCTTTCCGCCCTTTTTATGGGTACTATGGGCATATTTTCCAAACTGACAGGTCTTTCTCCCGAAACCGTCACTTTTTGCAGGCTTTTTTTCGGCGCTGGTTTCATGTGGCTCTTTTTAGTCTGTATCGGCCGTGTACAATGTTTGCGCCAGTGGCCGTCCTGGCCTGTATTAATCAATGGCGTGATGCTGGCCGGGTTCATTATTTTTTATGTCCAGGCCATGAACCTTACCACCATGGCTAATGCGATCATGCTGGTTTATCTCGCTCCGGTTGTAGCTTCCCTTTTTGCCCATGCGTTTCTGGGGGAACGGTTGAGCTGGAGTGGTCTGCTCCTTATCTGTAGCGCTCTTTTCGGGTTTGCAATGATGATGGAGTTCACCATTGATATTCAAGGTGGTCGCGATCACTTGCTCGGCATAGGGTGCGGTTTGGTTTCCATGTTTGCCTATGCTGCATTTATTTTACTTAATAGAATTGTCAGAACAGATATCCACGTCTATACCCGTACCTTTTATCAGTTGCTGGCAGGATCTGCAGTTATGTTGCCATTATTGGTCTGGGATCCGCCTACCATCAGTCCCGTCAACTGGCTGTGGATGCTTGGGACTGGTTTCTTGCCCGGTTTTCTTGCCATTTTCTGTGCAGTTATGGCCTTGAGTCGTTTGCCAGCTGCGACTTTTGGTACCCTTGCCTATGTTGAGCCTGTAGCAGTGGTTATTTTTGGTTGGGTATTGTTTAACGAAACACTTGCTCCTCTACAGATGGGGGGTTGTGCTGTCATCATCTTCAGTGGCATCATCCAGGCTTATCTTAGTAGTCGACAGAAGCAAAGCAAGGTATGATGGGAGGAGATTAAAAGACTCCAGACTCAGTCATTATTGTTAATTTTTTTCTGATGAGGTCGTATGCTCATTAATCTTGCAGCCTTTGTGGTTGTCGTAGCTGGCATTATGTCAGCCAAATCGCTCTTAGTTCCCTTCCTGCTGGCAATTTTTCTCGCCATCATCTGTAGTCCCCCCCTCTTCTGGTTACGACAAAAAAAAGTGCCTGTTGCCCTGTCAGTATTTGTAGTTGTTTCCGTGGTCATTGTCATCCAACTGGGATTGACCACGATGATTGGTTCATCACTGGCAGATTTTTCCAAAGCCCTTCCTAATTACCAGGACCGCCTACAGGGTATTGTTCGGGAGGGTATGGTTTGGGTGGAGGGGCTTGGAATCAATATTACCGATGACATGATCATGGAGCAGTTTAATCCCGGAAAATTGATGGTTATTGTCGGCGGGATGTTGAACAATCTGCTCGGGATGATGAAAAATACCTTTATGATTCTGCTGGCCTTCATGTTTATCATGTTGGAAGCGGCTGGTATCCCTGCAAAGATTCAAGCTATTGCCGGTGGCGGAAAAGGTGCCCTTGAAAAATATGGTGCCATTAGCAAAGGGGTTAACCGATATCTCTTTCTTAAATCTTTGACAAGTCTTGGCACTGGAATTTTAGCTGCTGTCAGCCTGCAAATCATTGGGGTCGATTTTGCTATCATGTGGGGCATGGTTGCAGTACTGCTGAATTTTGTGCCGACTATCGGGTCCATAATCGCCGCTGTACCTCCGGTGCTGCTTGCATTGGTGCAACTAGGTGTCGGGCCGGCTCTAGCAACAGCTTCGGTGTACCTGGCCATAAATGTGGGAATCGGTAACCTGCTTGAACCTCGTATTATGGGTGCTGGGGTTGGGTTATCTACCCTGGTAATTTTTATCTCCATGGCATTTTGGGGTTGGGTACTTGGGCCGATTGGAATGTTGCTGTCAGTACCGCTGACCATGGCTTTGAAAATTACCTTGGCTGCCAATGAAAAGACCAGAGGGTTGGCTTTGTTATTGGGCTCTAATAGTGAGGCCGCAGAAGTGCTTGCTGCTTTACCTTCTGATGAGAATGCATAGATTAAATGATATGGAAGATTATCACATCAATCCAATCATGAGATCGTCCCATGAAAAAACTCGATCTGGATACCACCCGTGAATTCAGCCCTATGGGCATGAAAAGCATTGTGCTCCATGATTCGGAACACTTTAAAATTCTCAATTTTAATCTCATTGCTGGTGCAGTTTTTCCGATTCATTCCCATGATCTTGAGGGCCAACTTAGCATCCTGGTTATTGAAGGAGAGGGCGAATTCCTGGCTGGTGGAGATGTCACTATGCCAGCCAGAACTGGGAACATGTTGATTTCCGATATCAGTGAACCTCATGGGGTGAAGGCAATTACTGATATGCGTATTGTGGTCACCATAGCACCACCTATATAACCGGAACAGCCCTTTTTGAGGTGTTCTGCCTAGTGCCTCGTCAACGCTGCTTTGACGTATCTTGCCTGTTTTTTCTCGCACCTGGACTTCTTTAACTGGTGGTACATAGCCCACTATGAACAACCAGTTAAAGAAGTCCATGACCAAAAAAATCCAGCGCAATATTTCGACATTTCATCGTTGAAGCGACACTAGGAGTCTGTCGGAGAATAGGATTTTTTTCTCAGATCAAGGCATTTTCAGGAAATCAAGCACAGCCATATGACTGATATTGCGAGCATTGATTTTCTGCAAAAAACGCCGATATGGGGAAAAGGACATTATCCGACAGGCTCCTAGAGGGAATTCAAGGTTTGCAGGAACAGGACAGGTATCTGATGCACACGGATGTTTACCTGCGCCCGTTGTGGGAGAAGACGCTGCTCACGATCCGGAACGAATTGCAGCAGCGTCTTTGTAGATTGGCCGGGCAGGTACTCGAAAGAGCCTACCCGTAGCCGATTGTCTATTTTTTAGTGTCTTCCATGCACCAGGCATAGGCGTTTTGGAACATCTGCAGCCAGGGAGAAACCTTAAGATTACTCATTTCCGCAGGCAGCCAGTGTGCTTGCCATGGTAAAAAGGCTCGCTCCGGGTGGGGCATCATTGCCAGATGGCGACCATCCGGGGAACACAGGCCGCCAAATCCCCCTGGTGATCCATTGGGATTGAACGGATAGGCTTCGGTGGTTTGTCCCTCATCATCGACATACACCAGCGGTACCAGGTTTTCCTGGTTAACTTTGCTGAGAACGTCCTGATCCGGGAAGTGGAGTCGGCCCTCGCCATGATCCACATGGATTCCGAAAACAAGTTTCTCCATCCCCTTAAGCATAATCGCGTTGCTTGGCATCACTTTGACTGTTGTCCAACGGGATTCAAATCTGCCAGATGTGTTGTGGATAAAGCGCGGCTGGCTTTCAGCAGAGAGTCCCTGGAAGGGTACCCATCCCAAAAGTGCAAATAGCTGACAGCCGTTGCAGATTCCAAGGGTAAAGGTATCGGGACGGTCATAAAATTGCTGAAACTGTTCCTTCATACGTTCGTTAAAAAGAATGGTAGCTGCCCAGCCTTTGGCACTTTCCGGCACATCGGCATAGGAAAAACCGCCAACAGCGGCCAAGCCGCGGAAATCGTCTAGAGTGACTCGACTTTCAAGCAGGTCATTCATGCAAATATCCCAGGGCTCGAACCCTGCGGCATGGAAGGCAGAGCTCATCTCCCGATCAGAGTTTGATCCTTCATCTCTGAGAATGGCAACCTTGGGCTTGTTGGTCTTGTTGAGACGTACGTCAGGTGTGGGAGCAGGTGAGAAGGGCAGGTTATAGGTTGGCCCCTTGCGGTCATAGCAGCTCTCTTTTTCCTGGTCAGCGCAATCGGAATTAACCTGGAGCAGTTCCAGCTGGTAACTGGTCTCCTCCCACCATTGGCGGAGCACCTGCATTTCTTCCTCAAGGACTGGTGTATTGTTGCAGGTGATGGTAACGGTTTTGTCTGCTTGAGTTTTACCCAATACCGTCCCTGCTAGATTTCTTTTGTTTAACAGCTCCATAAGCTGTGGCAGGTATTCTTCCTGACATTCAACAACCAGACCGAGTTCTTCGTTAAAAAGTTGCTCCAACGGTGAGGTTTTACCCGCTAGTTCCAATTGAAGCCCGCAATTCCCGGCAAAGGCCATCTCCAGCACTGTGGTAATCAAACCACCGTCACTCCGATCATGACCGGAGTGAATGAGGTTCTTTGCAATGCACTCCTGAATGGCAGCAAACCCATTTTTTACCAAGGTTGGATTGTCCATATCAGGTACTTCATTACCAATACTGCCAAGGACCTGTGCCAACGAACTTCCGCCAAGGCGCTGTCGGTCTCCAGAAAGATCTATCAGGACCAACGTGCTCCCTGGGTGTTTGACATCTGGAGTGATGACCCTGCGGATATCGCTCATGGAGGCATAGGCTGAGATTACCAGTTCTCTTGGAGATTTAACAATCTCGTTATTTACCATGGTGGCCATGGAAAGGCTGTCTTTGCCGCCGTCAACAGCCATGCCAATAGCTATCATCGCGTCCCGCATAGCCTTGACAGCATCATTCATGGCAGCACCTTCTCCAGCAAGCTTGGGTGCCCACATCCAGTTGGCCGAGCATTTTATCTGCTCAGGATCATCAATCTGTGCCCACACCAGATTGGTTAAGGATTCACCAACAGCCATTCGTGCTCCGGCGGCTGGATCAACCAGCATCTTAATGGGTTGTTCACCAAGGGCGGTGGCAATTCCAGTCAGCCCAAAATGGCTTTGCGCAACCACGGCGACATCACTGACTGTCAGCTGCAGAGGGCCGCAGCACTGCTGCCTGGCAATAAGTCCGGTAACAGCACGGTCTACCTTGTTGGTTAGAAAACGCTTGGAACCAACTGATACCAGCCTGAGCACTTTGTGGAGGGCACCGCGAACGGTGAGTGATTCCGGAATATTGAGTGGCTGAAAAGCTGGTTTGATGCGGGTATCGGTAAATTCTTTTTGCGGGATGTTACCCAGGAGTTCGTTGAGCTCAATATCTACCGGAGTTGTGTCGTCTTGTGAGTCATGAAGGACAAAGCGGAGGTCACCTGTAACTTCTCCCAGGACTTCACAGCCCACTTTTTCCCGGTTGCAGATACGCTGAAAGTGATCAATGTTCTCCGGGCTGATCAAAAAGCCGGTCCGTTCTTGGTATTCGGCTACATAGATTTCCAGTACCGACATGGTGGGGTCACCGATATGCACTTTGCGGATATCGACCTTGCCGCCGGAGTGCTCAACCAGCTCTTTGAGTACGTTTGCCGGACCGCCAGCTCCCTGATCGTGAATGACATCGATCAGGGTTTTGTCTCCCATCTCGTTGCAGGCACGGATCACCCTATTCATTTTCTGTTCCATTTCCGCGTCACCGCGCTGGACAGCGTCAAAATCCAGGTCAGAGGCATTTTCTCCTTGGAGCATGCTTGAGGCTGCACCGCCACCGAACCCTACTCTGTAGGCTGGGCCACCGACCTGGACAATCAGCATTCCTGGCTTGGCTTCATCTTTTTCTGTCTGGCAGTCGTCGATCTGGCCAACACCGGCAGTGAACATGATCGGCTTAAGGAAACCCCAGCGTTGGCCATCATCAAGCCGAAGGTCAAAGGAACGGGTGAATCCCTGGATAAGAGGTTCTCCGAATTTATTGCCGTAGTCCGATGCGCCGTTGCTTGCTTCGATTTCAATATCCAGGGCTGGAGCAAGGTTGTCTGGACAGGGGTAGGACTGTTCCCACTCTAAGTCATAACCGGGGATATGGAGGTTGGCTACACAGTATCCGGCAGTCCCGGCCATGACAAAACCGCCTTTCCCTGTTCCCTGGACGTCGCGAATTCTTCCCCCTGTCCCTGTTTCCGCGCCGGGAAAAGGTGCCACTCCGGTGGGGAAATTATGGGTTTCAGCAGTGAGTAGCGGGTGGTAGCGGACATCGACTTCTGTTAGTGGTGATGGCTCACCAGGAGTCTGTGGATGGAGTGTCTTGACAGGATGGCCGGTAATAACACTGGAATTGTCCTTAAAAGCAATAATGCTGCCCTTGGGATTGGCTTCCAGGGTGTCGGTGACCATGTCAAAAAGTGTTTTGTCTTCTTCAACGCCGTCAATAATCTGCTTG